>NZ_JBSGDB010000135.1:0-20005 GCF_053602155.1 Streptomyces sp. NPDC004561 | reverse complement strand
GACGCGGTGGGCCAGGCTGTGCACCAGGGAGGCGTACCGGTCGTACAACTCGCCGCGTGAGCGGGCCCGCCGCCGCGGCCGGCGCCGCTACCCGGCCGCGCGCAGCACCGTGAGGAACTCGCGCATCCACGTCGGATGGTCCGGCCAGGCGCGGGCCGAGACAAGGGTGCCGTCGACGACCGTCTCGGTGTCCTGGAAGCCCGCCCCGGCGGCCTGCATGTCGGGTTCCAGGGCCGGGTAGGCCGTGACGCGGCGGCCGCGCAGGCTGTCGATCGCGGCGGTGAGCAGGGGCCCGTGGCAGATCTGGGCGACCGGCTTGTCCGCGTCGAAGAAGGCCTTGAGGATCTTGCGCAGTTCGGGATCGTTGCGCAGATACTCGGGGGCCCGGCCGCCGGGGATGACCAGGGCCGTGTACTCGCCGGGGTCGACCTCGGAGAACGCCAGGTCGGCGGGCCAGGTGTAACCGGGTTTCTCGGTGTAGGTGTCGTAGCCGGGTTCGAAGTCGTGGACGACGAAGCGGAGGGTCTTGCGGCTGGGGGCTGCGATGTGGACCTCGTAGCCCTCCTCGCGCAGCCGCTGGTAGGGGTAGAGGACTTCCAGGGACTCCGCTGCGTCGCCGGTGACGATGAGGATCTTCGCGGACATGTCGGCTTCCTCCGGGGCAGGCTCCTGGGCGGGGCGCACTGACGTGGGCAACGTGCCTCCGCCGGCCGTGCTTGCCAAGGGGGCCCGTCGCTTTTCAGAGTGCGGCGGGAGCCACCGGGGCGCGACCGGATGGGTTACGCGGCCGTCGGCGCGGCCGGTCCGAATACGCCACCCGCCCCCGACCCGGCGCTGTGCAGAACGTCAAACTTCGCCCCCCGGTTTTGTACACATACGGCTCATGACGGCTCCGGGGTGAGTGGGGATAGCCTTGTGGCGTGATCAGCGCGATATCTCGCGGGGGCGATGCTGCCCCTGCCCTGCGCCCGGGTTGCACGGAACACCTCCGTGACCGGGCGGCGGTCGCTGGTCTTCGCGGGTGGGACGGGGGCGCGGACGCCTCCAGGACGCCGAGGACGGCCCGGAACACGACGGTGCCGAGAGCAGCGTCACATCCGAGGGTCGTGTCGAGAATGACCGAATACCCCCCGCTCATCTCACCTGGCGGCATAGCGTCTGAACGGACCGGACACCCCGGGACGTGGCGTCGAGCCGCGGGAGAAGAGACCGTACTTCCTTCTACGTCACGCAACGGCGCGCGACAGGAGCCAGAGGACAATGCAGACCAAGCTGGACGAAGCCAAGGCCGAGTTGCTCGAGAGGGCCGCCCGGGTAGCTGAGAACAGCCCGGTCGGGGGGCACCTACCGACCGGGACCACGGGCGCGGGCAACCCGGACACCCCGGACAGCGAATCCGTGCTCGCGTTCCTCCAGCGCTACTACCTGCACACCGCCCCGGAAGACCTCGCCGACCGCGACCCGGTCGACGTCTTCGGCGCCGCGGTCTCGCACTACCGCCTCGCCGAGAACCGCCCCCAGGGCACCGCGAACGTCCGGGTCCACACCCCGACCGTGGAGGAGAACGGGTGGACCTGCAGTCACACGGTCGTCGAGGTCGTGACCGACGACATGCCGTTCCTCGTCGACTCCGTCACCAATGAGCTGACGCGGCAGGGGCGCGGCATCCACGTCGTGATCCACCCCCAGTTCGTCGTCCGGCGCGACGTCACCGGCAAGCTGCTGGAGGTCCTGCCGACCCCGGCCACCGGTGACCTTCCGCACGACGCGCACGTCGAGTCCTGGATCCACGTCGAGATCGACCGGGAGACCGACCGCGCCGACCTCAAGCAGATCACCGCGGACCTGCTGCGCGTGCTGTCCGACGTGCGCGAGGCCGTCGAGGACTGGGAGAAGATGCGGGACGCGGCGGTCCGGATCGCCGACGGCCTCGACGGCGAGCACGTGCCCGCCGACCTGCCCGGCCCCGAGGTCGCGGAGGCGCGCGAGCTGCTGCGCTGGCTCTCCGCCGATCACTTCACCTTCCTCGGCTTCCGCGAGTACCAGCTGCGCGACGACGACACCCTCGCCGCCGTGCCGGGCACCGGTCTCGGCATACTGCGTTCGGACCCCCACCACGCCGAGGACGACCAGCACCCGGTGAGCCCGTCCTTCGAGCGGCTCCCGGCCGACGCGCGCGCCAAGGCCCGCGAGCACAAGCTGCTCGTGCTGACCAAGGCGAACAGCCGGGCCACCGTGCACCGGCCGTCGTACCTCGACTACATCGGCGTGAAGAAGTTCGACGCGGAGGGCAACGTCGTCGGCGAGCGCCGCTTCCTCGGCCTGTTCTCCTCGGCCGCCTACACCGAGTCCGTGCGCCGCGTCCCCGTCATCCGCCGCAAGGTCGACGAGGTCCTGGAGCGCGCCGGGTTCTCGCCCAACAGCCACGACGGCCGCGACCTGCTGCAGATCCTGGAGACCTACCCGCGCGACGAGCTGTTCCAGACGCCGGCCGCGGAGCTGCAGTCCATCGTGACCAGCGTCCTGTACCTGCAGGAGCGCCGCCGGCTGCGGCTGTACCTGCGCCAGGACGAGTACGGCCGCTACTACTCGGCCCTCGTCTACCTGCCGCGCGACCGCTACACCACCGGTGTCCGGCTCAGGATCATCGACATCCTGAAGGAGGAACTCGGCGGTATCAGCGTCGACTTCACCGCCTGGAACACCGAGTCGATCCTCTCCCGGCTGCACTTCGTCGTCCGCGTCCCGCCGGGCACCGAGCTGCCCGAGCTGTCGGACGCCGACAAGGACCGGATCGAGGCCCGCCTGGTCGAGGCCGCCCGCTCCTGGGCGGACGGGTTCGCCGAGGCGCTGAACGCCGAGTGCGGCGAGGAGCGCGCCGCCGAGCTGCTGCGCCGCTTCAACAACGCCTTCCCCGAGGGCTACAAGGCCGACCACACCCCGCGCTCGGCGGTCGCCGACCTGCTCCACCTGGAGCGGCTCAGCGAGGAGGCGGGCAACGACTTCGCGCTCAGCCTGTACGAGCCGGTGGGCGCCGCCCCCGACGAGCGCCGCTTCAAGATCTACCGCAAGGGCGACTCCGTCTCCCTGAGCGCGGTGCTGCCGGTGCTGCAGCGCCTCGGCGTCGAGGTCGTGGACGAGCGGCCGTACGAGTTGCGCTGCGCGGACCGCACCACCGCCTGGATCTACGACTTCGGCCTGCGCATCCCGAAGTCGCTCGGCGGCGGCAACGGCGACTACCTCGGCGACGACGGCCGCGAGCGCTTCCAGGACGCGTTCTCCGCGACCTGGACCGGCAAGGCGGAGAACGACGGCTTCAACTCCCTCGTGCTGAGTGCCGGGCTGACCTGGCGCGAGGCGATGGTGCTGCGCGCCTACGCCAAGTACCTGCGGCAGGCCGGTTCGACCTTCTCGCAGGACTACATGGAGGACACCCTCCGGAACAACGTCCACACCACCCGGCTCCTCGTCTCCCTGTTCGAGGCGCGGATGTCCCCGGACCGGCAGAAGGCCGGCCTGGAGATCGTGGACGCCCTGCTGGAGGAGCTGGACGCGGCCCTGGACCAGGTGGCGAGCCTGGACGAGGACCGCATCCTGCGGTCGTTCCTGACCGTCATCAAGGCGACCCTGCGCACGAACTTCTTCCAGGAGGCGCACCCCGGCAGGGCGCACGAGTACGTCTCCATGAAGTTCGACCCGCAGGCCATCCCGGACCTGCCCGCGCCGCGCCCGGCGTACGAGATCTGGGTGTACTCGCCGCGTGTCGAGGGCGTGCACCTGCGCTTCGGCAAGGTCGCGCGCGGTGGTCTGCGCTGGTCCGACCGGCGTGAGGACTTCCGCACCGAGATCCTGGGCCTGGTCAAGGCGCAGATGGTGAAGAACACCGTCATCGTGCCGGTCGGCGCCAAGGGCGGCTTCGTCGCCAAGCAGCTGCCGGACCCGGCGCAGGACCGCGACGCGTGGCTGGCCGAGGGCATCGCCAGCTACAAGACGTTCATCTCGGCGCTGCTCGACATCACCGACAACATGGTCGCGGGCGAGGTCGTTCCGCCGCAGGACGTGGTCCGGCACGACGGCGACGACACCTACCTGGTCGTCGCGGCCGACAAGGGCACCGCGACCTTCTCGGACATCGCCAACGGGGTCGCCGAGAAGTACAACTTCTGGCTGGGCGACGCCTTCGCCTCCGGCGGCAGCGCCGGCTACGACCACAAGGGCATGGGCATCACCGCGCGCGGCGCCTGGGAGTCCGTGAAGCGGCACTTCCGTGAGCTGGGCGTGGACACGCAGACCGAGGACTTCACGGTCGTCGGCATCGGCGACATGTCCGGTGACGTGTTCGGCAACGGCATGCTGCTCTCCGAGCAGATCCGCCTGGTCGCCGCCTTCGACCACCGGCACATCTTCATCGACCCCATCCCGGACGCGGCCACCTCCTACGCCGAGCGCCGCCGCCTGTTCGAGCTGCCCCGCTCCAGCTGGGCCGACTACAACACCGAGCTGCTGTCGGCGGGCGGCGGGATCTTCCCGCGCAGCGCCAAGTCGATCCCGATCAACGGCCACATCCGCGAGGCCCTCGGCATCGAGGACAAGGTCGCCAAGATGACCCCGGCCGACCTGATGAAGGCGATCCTCCAGTCGCCGGTGGACCTGCTGTGGAACGGCGGCATCGGCACGTACGTGAAGTCGTCCGCGGAGTCGAACGCGGACGTCGGCGACAAGGCCAACGACGCCATCCGCGTCGACGGCGCCGACCTGCGGGTCAAGGTCGTCGGCGAGGGCGGCAACCTGGGCCTGACCCAGCTCGGCCGCATCGAGTTCGCCCACCGGGGCGGCAAGATCAACACCGACGCGATCGACAACAGCGCCGGTGTGGACACCTCCGACCACGAGGTGAACATCAAGATCCTGCTCAACGGCCTGGTCGCGGAGGGCGACATGACCGTCAAGCAGCGCAACAAGCTCCTCGCGGAGATGACCGACGAGGTCGGCGCGCTGGTCCTGCGCAACAACTACGCGCAGAACACCGCCCTCGCCAACGCGCTGTTCCAGGCCAAGGACATGCTCCACGCCCAGCAGCGGTTCCTGCGCCACCTGTCGCGCGAGGGCCACCTGGACCGGGCGCTGGAGTTCCTGCCGACCGATCGCCAGATCCGCGAGCGCCTCACCCAGGGCCAGGGCCTGACCGGCCCGGAGACGGCCGTGGTGCTGGCGTACACGAAGATCACGGTCGCCGAGGAGCTGCTGCACACCTCGCTGCCCGACGACCCGTACCTGCGCGGCCTGCTGCACGCCTACTTCCCGACGGCGCTGCGCGAGCGGTTCGCGGACGCCGTCGACAACCACCCGCTGCGCCGCGAGATCACCACGACCGTGCTGGTCAACGACACGGTCAACACGGGCGGTACGACGTATCTGCACCGTCTGCGCGAGGAGACCGGCGCCTCCCTGGAGGAGATCGTCCGGGCCCAGACCGCGGCCCGCGCGATCTTCTGCTCGGCGCCGGTGTGGGACGCGGTCGAGGCGCTCGACAACAGGGTCGACGCGGAGGTCCAGACCCGCATCCGTCTGCACTCGCGCCGTCTGGTCGAGCGCGGCACGCGCTGGCTGCTGAACAACCGGCCGCAGCCGCTCCAGCTCGCGGAGACGGTCGAGTTCTTCGCCGAGCGGGTCGAGCAGGTCTGGCAGCAGCTGCCGAAGCTGCTGAAGGGCGCGGACCTGGAGTGGTACCAGCACGTGTACGACGAGCTGTCCGCGGCCGGCGTCCCGGACGAAGCCGCCACGCGCGTGGCCGGGTTCTCCTCCGCCTTCCCGGCGCTCGACATCGTCTCGGTGGCCGACCGCATGGGCAAGGAGCCGCTGGACGTCGCCGAGGTGTACTACGACCTCGGCGACCGCCTCGGCATCACCCAGCTGATGGACCGCATCATCGAGCTGCCCCGCGCCGACCGCTGGCAGTCCATGGCCCGCGCCTCCATCCGCGAGGACCTGTACGCGGCCCACGCGGCGCTCACCGCGGACGTCCTCGCGGCCGGCAACGGCGCCTCGTCGCCGGAGCAGCGGTTCACGGACTGGGAGCAGAACAACGCCCCCATCCTGAGCCGGGCGCGCACCACCCTGGAGGAGATCCGCGGCTCGGACTCCTTCGACCTCGCCAACCTGTCGGTGGCGATGCGTACGATGCGGACGCTGCTGCGCACGCACTCGTAGCCGTACGACGGTGAGGACGCCCCGGACCGACGGGAAACCGGTCCGGGGCGTTCCGCTTCTTGCCGATCTTTAAGGAAAAACGATCAATCAATTTACCGTTTCCTGCTAATCAGTGGGTTTCGGATAGGGTCGGCGGCGTGACAGTCAATCTCACCGAGACCCGCCCGGCAGCAGCACCCCCCGCGCCGGCTCCGGCCCGGCCGGTCACGCGCGTCGTGCTCGAAGTCGTGAAATTCGGGGTCGTCGGCGGCAGCGGTGTCCTGGTCAATTTCCTGATCTTCAATCTGCTGCTGCACGGTCTGGCCTGGCAGGCGATGACCGCGACCGTCCTGGCCAGCTGCATCGCGATGGCGACCAATTACCTGGGCTTCCGCTATTTCGCCTATCGCGACCGGGCCTCGCGCACCCGCGCTCAGATCCTGCTGTTCTTCGTCTTCAGCGGCCTCGGTGTCGTGATGGAAATCGCCCTGTTCTGGGTCGGTTACCACGGGCTGAGCATGCACAGCGTCATCGCGTCGAACCTGGCGAAGGCACTGTCGATCGTGCTCGCCTCCGCTTTCCGTTTCCTCGTCTACCGCACGTGGGTGTTTCAACAGGATGCAAGCAGCGCCGTCTGACCTCGAAGAACAGGTGAGCCGCCCCGTACCGCCGAGCGCCTCCGCGCGGGCCGGCCGTGCCCTGCCGGCGGCCGCCGCGGTGGTCGTCCTGGTGCTGCTGCTCCTGGTGATCGTCCGGCTGCCGTGGATCGGCGACCTGGGCATGCACGCGGCCACCGTCGAGCGGCTGCGGCACAACCTGCTGCACCCGGGCAACCCGCTCGTCGACGCCGACACGCCGAGCCCCTACTACTCGCCGTGGATGCTGGTCCTGGGCGTCATCGCCAAGCTGACCGGTCTGTCCGTGTTCGCGGTCCTGCGGATCGGGGCGCTGGCCGGGCTCGGACTGCTGGCCACGGGGGTGTGGCGGTACGTCCGTACGCTCAGCGCGCACCGGGCGGCCCCGGCGCTGGCCTTCCTGAGCCTGGTCCTGCTGTGGGGCACGACCGTCTTCAACTGGAGCGGCTTCGTCGGCCTCAACTCGCTGGCGCTGACCATCGCGTACCCGAGCGTGTTCGCCCTCGGCCTCACCTTCCACTTCTGGGCCTGGCTCACGAGGGCCCTGCGGGCGCAGGCCGCGCCGACCGCGTGGGCGACCTGGCTGGGGCTCGGCGCGCTGTGGGCGCTGATCCTGCTGTGCCACCAGTTCACGGGCGTCGTCGCCACGCTCGGCGCGCTGGCGGCGGTGATCGCGGCGCGGCCGGCCCAGGCGGTGTGGCTGCGGCTCGGCGTCGGGCTGCTCCTCGGCGCGGTGCTGCTGTGGCTGTGGCCGTACTACGACTTCTTCTCGCTGTTCTCCGCGGGCGCGGACCTGGAGGCCATCCACAAGCCGCTGTACGAGCACCTGGGCGTGCGGTTCGGGCTGGTGCTGCTGGGAGTGGTGGCGCTGGCGCTGCGCTGGCGGCGGGACCGCTGGGACGCGCTGGTGCTGTTCTTCGTGCTGGGCGCGCTGATGTTCGCCGCCGGCGGGCTCACCGGGCACTACTCCTGGGGCCGCGCCCTGCCCGCCGCGCTGATCCCGGCGCAGCTCGCCGCCGCGCTGGAGGTGGCCTCGGCCGGGCGGCGGGCGGTGCGGATCGGCTGGGCGTGCGTGCTCGGCGCCGCGCTGGCACTGGGTGCGTGGACGCAGGCCGGGATGCTCGGCTATGTGACCGGCAAGGGCGCGCTGCCTTCGGTGATCGCGGGCAAGTACGAGCGGCCGTGGGTGGGTTACCACTGGATCACGCCGTGGGTGCGGTACGGGGACGTGGTGATGGCCAGGACGTTCCCGGCGCGGCAGATCCCCGCGTACGGGGCGTACACCGTGGCGCCCGGGTATCCGGACGTGTTCCTGCCGGACGCCGCGCGCCGTCAGACGGCGGTGGACCGGTACTTCGCCGCGGGGACGTCCGCCGAGGTACGGCGGGGGATTCTGCGGAAGTACGACGTGCGGTGGGTCGTGGGACCGGCGGGCCTGGCCGGGCCGGGCCTGGGCAAGGTGACCGTCGGCCCCGCCGGCCAGGTCCTGTTCCGGGTCGTCCCCTGAACCTCGTCTGACCGGAGCGGCAAAACACCGCGGACCCGTGGCTGTCCACGGGTCCGCGGTGTTACGGCCTTATGCGGCGGCCCTGTTCACCGCAGCACGCTGGCGACCAGCTTCGCCGCCTGGCGTACCTTCGGGCGGGCGATCTTGCGCACGACGGGGCGGATCAGGCTCGCCGTCACGCCGACCGGACGCCAGCGGATCTGGAGGCGGCCCGGGTTGCGGCCCTCCGGCTCGACGGTGACCTCGTGCGGGGTCGCGCCGGAGCGGTACTCGACGCGGGTCTTGGCGGTGGGGAAGTCGAGCGGGGCCAGCAGCAGGCCGGAGTTCGACAGGCCCTGCTGGTTCAGCCGGACCAGGGGGTGGCGGATGCCCTCGAAGCCCTGGACGGGGAGCGGGGCGGAGGCCAGGTCGAGTCGCACGCTGCCCTCGAAGACGCCGGGGCTGACCGGGTCCAGCCGGAAGGGGACCGTCATACGGCGCCCGCCCGGCGCCAGCACCAGGCCGGCGCGCTGCGGACCGACCGGGAGGCGCAGCCCCGGGTCGTAGGTGCGGATCGCCAGCGTGAGGGAGGCCCCGCTGTCCCGGGTCAGCTCGGTGATCTCGTGCCGGAACTGGGCGCTGGGGAACGGACGGGTGTCCAACTCGAGGTCGGAGATGTCCAGTTCGCGGCGGCCCCGGTCGGTGTCCGGAATGCTGTCGCCCCAGTACGGGACGCCCGTGGCGTCGGCCGTGACCTGGCGCGGTGCCACGCCCTGGCCCAGCCCGCGGGCCGCCAGCTGGGCCTCGGCCAGGCGGCCGGCCCGCAGCAGCTCCAGCACCACCCGCTCCGGGCGGGGCAGGCGGGCGAACGCGCCGGGGGACAGGGACTCCAGGTACGGGTTCATGATCTCGGCGAAGGCGGCCAGCCACTCGTCGTCCCGGTAGGGCAGGTCGCCCGCGTACATCCGGAAGTCGTGCTTGAGGAACTTGTAGTCCTTGTCCTCCCGCAGCCCGCCGTGCCCGCTCTCCACGAGGAAGTCGTCGATCAGGCGCTGGACGTGGACGCGGTCACGGACGTTGGTGACCTTGTGCCGCTGGTTGGAGATGGACGCCGAGGCGGCCGCCGCGTACGGGTCGATGTACCAGATGTACACCGGGTCCGGGATGATCGTGAACGCCCTCGCCAGGCAGTACGCCTGCGCCGAGAACAGCTGGTCCTCGTAGTGGATGCCCTCCGGGAAACGGAGGTCGTGGCGGTCGAGGAAGGAGCGGGCGTACATCTTGCTCGTCGACAGGTGCTCGAAGAGGAGCCGCGGGTCCCCCTCGATGCCCTCCACCGTGCGGCGCTCGGCCACCAGGTGCGCCATCCAGGTCGTGCGGCTGCCGTTGTCCACCCGGACCCGGCGGACCGCGCCCATGGTGAAGTCCACCTCGCGCTCCCGGTGCGCGGCGAGCAGCGACTCGACCGCGTGGGGCGGGAGTTCGTCGTCGCTGTCCAGGAACATCAGGTACGGCGCGCGGGCGATCTCGATGGCCCGGTTGCGCGGGGCGCTGCAGCCGCCGCTGTTCTCCGGCAGTCGGAGATAGCGGACGCGGTCGTCCTGCGCCTCCAGCCGACGCGCCACCGTGGGCGTGTCGTCGGTGGAGTGGTCGTCGCTGATGATGATCTCGATGTTCGCGTGCGTCTGCGCGCGCAGCGAGGCGACCGCCCGGGGGAGGCGGGCCGCGTCGTTGTAGACGATGACGGTGACGGTCACGTCGGGGGTCGTCATGCCGAAGCCTCCTCGGGGGTCGGGGCGGGGGTGCGGTCCTCGAGCGGGATCACCGGCGGCAGGGAGTCCTCCGGCTCGCCCAGGAAGACCCGTCGTACGACCCGCTCGGCGGCGCGGCCGTCGTCGTACTCGCAGAACCGGCGGCGGAACGCGGCCCGTGCCTTCTTCGCGCTGTCGTCGCGCCAGGCGCCGGAGAGGAAGATCTCCGTCAGTTCCTCCTGGGTGCGGGCGACCTGGCCCGGGTGCTCCGTCATCAGGTCGAAGTAGACGCCGCGGGTGGTCCGGTAGGTCTCCCAGTCGTCGGCGTAGACGACGATCGGCCGGTCCAGGTTGGCGTAGTCGAACATGATCGACGAGTAGTCCGTGACCAGCGCGTCGGCGGCCAGGCACAGCTCCTCGACGGGGTCGTACGAGGAGACGTCGATGATCCGGCCGGAACGGCGCAGGCCGGTCAGCGGCGAGGCCGCACCGCCGTAGAAGTAGTGGGCGCGGACCAGGAGGACCGTGTCCTCGCCCAGGCGGTCGGCGAGGGCGGCCAGGTCCAGGCGCGGGGTGAAGCCGGCCTCGTAGTCCCGGTGGGTGGGCGCGTACAGGACGGCCGTCTTGCCCGGGGCGATGCCCAGGCGCTCGCGGGCGGCGCGGACGTCGTCGGCCGTGGCCCGGTAGAAGACGTCGTTGCGCGGATAGCCGTAGTCCAAGGACGTGTAGCGGGCCGGGTAGGCGCGCTCCCACATACGGGTGGAGTGGCTGTTGGCGCTGACGCTGTAGTCCCACTTGTCGATGCGGGCCAGCAGCGCGGCGAAGTCCAGGCCCTTGGCGGCGGCCGGGTGCTCCATCTGGTCCAGGCCCATGCGCTTGAGCGGGGTGCCGTGGTGGGTCTGGAGGTGGACCGCGTCGGGGCGCTTGAGCACCGCGTTGGGGAAGTTGACGTTGTTGACGAGGTACTTGGCGGTGGCCAGGGTCTCCCAGTAGCGGCGGGTGCCGGGGATCACATGGTCCGTGCCGGGCGGCAGCAGCGCCTCGTTCTCCTTCGACACCACCCACACCGGGTGGATGTGCGGGGCGAGTTCGGCGAGCTTCTCGGCGATCGCGGCCGGGTTGCAGGCCACCCCGCGCTCCCAATAGGCCGCGAACACGGCCAGGTTGGGGTCGACCGGGCGGGTCAGGGCGCGGTGGTACTGCTGGTCGCGCAGCTTGGCGCCCACCTGGCGCTTGCGGGTCCGTACGGCCTTCTTGGCGGCGCGGCGGGTGCGGTTGGCGGCCTGGAACGCGCGGTACTTGGTGTACGCGCCCTCCTCCAGCAGGGAGTGGCGCACGCCCTCCACGCCCGCCGGGCGCTCGTGGTGGTCGGGGCGCCAGCGGACCGCGGCGAGGGAGGCGCGGCGGAAGAACTCGCGGGCCACCGCGTCGGGCAGGTTCTCGCCGGCGAAGGTGCGCACCAGGTCGCGCATCATCAGGTCGTACAGCACCACGCGGGCGGCGCGGCGGTCCTGGGTGAGCGGGAGCAGGGACTCGTAGCGCTCGATGAGCGCGAACCGCTCCTCGGGGGCGAGCGGCGGCAGGCTCTCGGGGCGCAGCTCGCGGTTCTCGTACGCCACCTGGTTCAGGCAGGCGACGCGGCGGGCGCGCAGCAGGGCCGCGTGGGCGGCGTACGGCTCGTCGGCGGTGGTGAGCCGCTGTTCGTGCGCCTGCCAGAACTCCTTGCGCAGGGCGCGGTCGCCGAGCAGCGGGGTGAGGCGCAGCAGGTCGGGGGCCTCGTCCAGGGGCAGGCCGTCACGGCCGACGGCGGCGAGGAAGCGGCCGTCGCGGGAGGGCCTGGCGGCCGACTGCCAGGTGGTGGTGATGTGGTCGAAGAGGAGCACGTCGACGGTGTCGTCCAGTTCGGCGGCCCGCTCGGCGATCAGGCGGGGCGCGCCGGCCGGCAGGCCGTCCTTGGCGTGCACGAAGTGCAGCCAGCGGCCGGAGGCGCGGGCGGCACCGGCGGCCCGGGCCGCCGCGTCGCTGGTGCCGTCCGGAAGGGGGACGACGATCGTCTCGGGAGCGTGGCCCTCGGCCGTCTCCCGAGCCCACTCCCCGACCGGGGCGACGATGACCTCGGTGTCGGACAGCGGACGGGCTTCGAGGGAGTCGAGTAGCTCCGTCAGATGCCCCTGTGCGTTCGGTCCGTAGACGATGACGCTGAGTTGGGGCATCGCAGAGGACTCCTTCGGCTCACAGATTTCTGGCCCCCTTCATAACATACTGTCACTAAGAGGATGAATGGGATGGCCGCGTACGGGGTAAGGGCGGGGCCCTGAGAGGAAGACTGTCTCCCTCGGCCCCGGGTTTCACCCGCAGCGGTTTTTACGCGGTCTATTGTTCAGCCGCGGTTCACGCGACCTTCTTGGGTGCCGGCTTCTTGGCGGTTTTGTCCGTCTTGTCGCCGGTAAAGGCCTCGTACTCCTTCATGACGTCCTCGGTGGGTCCGTCCATGCGCAGCTCGCCGCGCTCCAGCCACAGGGTCCGCTCGCAGGTGTCGCGGATCGACTTGTTGTTGTGGCTGACCAGGAACACCGTGCCCGCCTGCTCGCGCAGCTCGCGGATCCGCTCCTCCGAGCGCATCTGGAACCTGCGGTCGCCGGTGGCCAGGGCCTCGTCGATCAGCAGGACGTCGTGGTCCTTCGCGGCGGCGATGGAGAAGCGCAGCCGCGCCGCCATGCCGGAGGAGTACGTGCGCATCGGAAGGGTGATGAAGTCGCCCTTCTCGTTGATCCCGGAGAAGTCGACGATGTCCTGGTAGCGCTCCCTGACCTGCTCCCGGGTCATGCCCATGGCGAGACCGCCGAGGTAGACGTTGCGCTCGCCGGTCAGGTCGTTCATCAGGGCCGCGTTGACGCCGAGCAGGGAGGGCTGGCCGTGGGTGTAGATGTGGCCGTGCTCCACCGGCAGCAGGCCGGCGACGGCCTTCAGCAGGGTCGACTTGCCGGAGCCGTTGGTGCCGATGAGACCGATCGCCTCACCCTTGTAGGCGACGAACGACACCTTCTTGACCGCGTGCACCCGGCGCACGCCGGCCGCCTTCTCGGCCTTCTCGCGCCGCAGGATGCGGTTGAGGGCGGCCGTGGCGGAGCCGCGGCCCGAGCCGGTGCCGTTGACGCGGTACACGATGTCGACGTCGTCGCAGACGACGGTGGGGATCTTCTCGGCGTTCGCGAGGCGCTCGCGCTTCTCCCGCAGCATGCGCTCCTCGGGGGACTCGGCGTCCTCGGGGTTCTCGGAGGTCTCGGGGTTCTCGGGAGTGTGCTCAGCCACGGCCGTACTTCTCCTCTGCCTTCCAGAAGTAGATGAAGCCGCCGACACCGACGACCAGGGCCCAGCCGATCGCCGTCGGCCACACGTGCGGGGGCAGCTGCTTGGCGTGGAAGCTCTTGATCAGGGCGAATCGCATGAGGTCGATGTAGACCGCGGCAGGGTTGCTCTGCAGCATGATCGTGACGATGTGCGGGAGGTGGTCCTTCTTGGTGAGCTTGCTGATGCTCCACATGACGCCGGACACGTACATCCAGGTACGGAGCACGAACGGCATCAGCTGGGCGATGTCCGGGGTCTTGGCGCCCATGCGCGCCATGATCATCGCCATGCCCGCGTTGAACAGGGACTGCAGGATCAGCACGGGGACCACCAGCAGCCAGCCGGCGGAGATCGGCAGGCCGAAGCTGAGCAGGATGACGACGAGTGCGGCCATCGAGAACAGCAGCTGCTGGAGCTGCTGGATGCAGAAGGAGATCGGCAGGGCGGCGCGCGGGAAGTGCAGGGCGCGCACCAGGCCGAGGTTGCCGGAGATCGCCCGGGTGCCGACCTGGATCGAGCTCTGCGTGAACGTCCACACGAACACGCCGGTGACCAGGAACGGTACGTAGTCCGGGACGCCCTTCTTGGTGCCGAGCAGCACGCCGAAGATGAAGTAGTAGACCGCCGCGTTCAGCAGGGGGGTCATGACCTGCCAGACCTGGCCGAGCTTCGCCTCGCTGTACTGCGCGGTGAGCTTGGCGGTGGCGAAGGCCGTGATGAAGTGGCGCCGGTCCCACAGCTGGCGGACGTACTCCGGCAGGGAGGGGCGGGCGCCACTGACCGTGAGGCCGTGCCGGGCGGCGAGCGCCGCGAGATCGTCTTCGGCCGGGACCTGGGTCGGGGGCGGTGTGTCGAGGACCTGGCTCACATCCGCTGCTTTCACTCGGGGGGAGGGGGTGCCGCGATCCGGCCGGCGCCGGGGCCGCGGCATGCTCGATCCGTCTCCCGGCGTTTCCTTACGCTTCTCTTCACGTTCTCTTACGTCGGGACGAGACCGTATCGTCGCATCGGCGAGCGTAGAACCAATCTACGTCGGAACGCAACCGTTTCGTCGTGACGCCCTATGCTGTTCGCATGACGACGAACGCCGCCGAACCCGCCGACGAGTCGCCGACGCGTGCCCGTCGCCGGGCCCCTGCCGGAGCCGCCGTGCTCCGTGAGGATGTGACCGAGGCCATTCGTGCGGCCGTCTTCGAGGAGCTGGCGGCGGTCGGCTACGCACGCATGAGCATCGAGGGGATCGCCCGGCGGGCGGGCGTCGGCAAGACGGCGGTGTACCGGCGCTGGCGTTCGAAGCTGCACCTGGTCCTGGACGTGGTCTCCGCGATGGCGGTGCTGGGCCTGCCGGTCCCCGACACCGGCTCCCTGGAGACCGACCTGCGGCTGCTGTACGAGGTGACGTCGCGCGCGCTGCGCCATCCGGTCGCCTCCCAGATCATCCCCGACCTCCAGGCCGAGGCGGCCCGCAACCCCGACATCGCCGAGGCGTTCCAGAAGGCGCTGCGGGACGGCCAGGAGGGCGTCGCCAGCAAGATCGTGGCGGCGGCGGAGGCGCGGGGAGAGGTCCGCACGGGACTCGATCCCGACCTCGTGCTGGACCTGATCTCCGGCCCGCTGTACTGGCGCTCGGTGGTCATCCGCTCCCCCAAGCCGCCCAAGGGCTACCTGGAGAAGCTGGCCCGCGCCACGGCGGGGGCCCTCAGGGCCCTGTGAGCCCGCGGCCGGCGGCCCCGCCGGGGCGCCGACGGTGTGTTCCATGAGCGGGAGGGACGTCGTCCGGGCGGCACAGGTCCGTGCGGCCCGGACGTGCCCGGAGCCCTCCGGTTACGAGCGGGCCGCCTCCGGGTGGTGGCGGAGCCAGCCCTCCCAGGCCGAGGTGATCATGTCCTGGGTGTCGTGCTTGGCCTGCCAGCCCAGCTCGGTGGCGATGCGGTCGGCGGAGGCGACGACGCGGGCGGGGTCGCCGGGGCGGCGGGGCGTGACGGTCGGGGCGCGGTCGTAGCCGGTGACCGCGTTGATGCGGTCGATCATCTCGCGGACGGAGACGCCCTCACCGCGGCCGATGTTCAGGGTCAGGTCGGTGCCGGGGGTGGAGCGCAGCGCGCGGGCGACGGTGACATGGGCCTCGGCCAGGTCCACCACGTGGATGTAGTCGCGGACGCAGGTGCCGTCGGAGGTCGCGTAGTCGTCGCCGAAGATGCGCGGCGCCGCGCCCTCGGTGAGCTTCTCGAAGACCATGGGGACCAGGTTGAACACACCGGTGTCGGCGAGTTCGGGGGAGGCCGCGCCCGCCACGTTGAAGTAGCGGAGCGAGGCGGTGGCGAGCCCGGTCGCCCGGCCCGTCGCGCGCACCAGCCACTCGCCGGCCAGCTTGGTCTCGCCGTAGGGGGACATGGGACGGCAGGGGGTCTCCTCCGTCACCAGGTCCACGTCCGGCATGCCGTAGACGGCGGCGGAGGAGGAGAAGAGGAAGGAGGGGATCTCCGCCCGGGTCACCGCCTCCAGGAGGACCCGCAGGCCCTCGACGTTCTCGCGGTAGTAGTGCAGCGGGCGCTCCACCGACTCGCCCACCTGCTTCTTCGCGGCCAGGTGCACGACCCCGCTGATCTCGTGCTCGGCGAGCACCCGGGCCAGCCGGTCCCCGTCCAGGGTGGAGCCCCGCTCCAGCGGGACCTCCGCCGGCACGCGCTCGGCGACGCCCGTGGACAGGTCGTCGTAGACGACCGTGCGTTCGCCCGCCTCGGTCATCGCCCGTACGACGTGCGCCCCGATGTATCCGGCGCCGCCGGTGATGAGCCAGGTCATGTGGCCGTCTCCTCGTCAGTTGGCCCCCGCGTGTGTCAGTGAAGCAGAGGGCTTTCTCAGTGAACCAGGCGGCGGAGCCGGCCGCGAAGCACCTTCGCGACTCCGCGTACGCCGGTCGCCACGCGCAGTGCCAGCGCGCCGGAGTGCGTCGCGTAGGGCTGCACCAGCAGCACCCCGTGGCGCACGCTCGGAACGGCGCGCCGGCGCAGTCGGCCGGCGCCCGTCAGGGCGTGCGCCGTGGCCTCGCGCTCCGCGCCGTCCGCCAGGCGCACGGTCAGCCGCAGGTCCCAGGTGCCGGCGCCGAGCCCGGCCAGGTCGACCGGCACCTCGGCCGACCAGACGTCCGCGCCCGAGGGCGTGAGGGGGACCGTGGCGCGCCCCCGGGTCCGGTCGTCCTCCCGGGACCCCCAGACCACGTCCAGCTCGCGCGGGCCCGCCTCGGCCACCCTTCCGTACAGCTCGTGCAGCCGCAGGCGCAGCGTCGTGTTGCGTCCGCCCGGGCTCAGTTCCGCGTCCAGTGCGAGCGGGAGCACGTGGGTGGGGCGGGTCAGGAACGGGGCGAGGGTGACCTGGGGGAGGTCGTCGGACCAGACCGGGACACCGTCGGGGGTGTGGGCGTACGGCGGGAGCAGGCGCGCCGGGCGGGCGGCCAGTTCCCGCATGCGGGGCAGGTCGCGCGGCTCGGGGGACTCCAGGATCACCCGGCCGAGCAGCCGGCCGGGCGCGGTCGGGTTCAGCTCCCAGTCGGCGGCGTCGTAGCGTTCGAGGTACTCACGGGTGTGCGTCCACCACGCGCGCTGGTAGTCCGCGTCGCGCAACCCCAGCTCGCGCGCGTACATGCGCACGTCGTGGTCGAGGAACTTGGCCCGCGCCGCCCGTGCCAGCTCCTTCTGCCCGGCGCCCAGCAGGATGTCGTACGCCAGGGCGCACGCCTCGGTGCGCGCCTCCCAGTTGTCTATGCGCCCCCGGTCCAGGGAGAGCGACAGCTGGTCGGCGGACCGGCGCACGTGCCACACGTACACGCGCTCCGGTATGAGCGCCATGCGCGGGCCGGCGGCCAGCACGCGCGAGGTGAAGACGATGTCCTCGTAGAGGAAGCGGCCCTCGGGGAAGCGGATGCCGTGCTCGCGCAGGAAGTCGGTGCGGTACAGCTTGTTGACGCACAGCGTGTCGTGGACCAGCCGCGGCCGCTGGGAGGGGCTCGTGAGGACGGTGTGCGCGGTGTAGAGGGAATCCTGCCAGGGCTGCTCGCGCCCCGAGGGCAGCTCACGGCGCACGCACAGACCGCTCGCGACCTCGGCCTGCGCCTCCGTGGCCGCCGTCAGCAGGGCGTCCACCGCGCCGGGCGGCAGCACGTCGTCGCTGTCCAGGAACATCACGTACGGTGCGGTCACCGTGTCGATCCCGGTGTTGCGCGGGGTGCCGCAGCCGCCGCTGTTCTCCTCCAGGCGCACCACTCGCAGCCGGGGCTCGTCGGCGGCGATCCGGTCGAGCAGATCGGCGCTGCCGTCCGCGGAGCAGTCGTCCACGGCGACGACCTCGGACACCGAGGGCCCCTGGGCGAGCGCCGAACGCACCGCGTCACCCACGTGGGCGCGGTCGTTGTAGCCGATCACGACGACAGCGACCTGCGATGATCGCTGGGTCGCTGCGGTCTCTGGCAGGTCAGGCGGGTCAGGGTGCATGGAGTCCACGGGCCGGGAGAATAGAAAATTTCGGTAATACTCTGTTAAGAGAGGCTTAACATCCGGTCGGGAAGACGGTGGGAATCGGGTCGGGGTTCCGTCGTTTGCCCGCTCTTTACGGCCGGTGGCCTCGCGGCCCGCCACAACCGGCCGAAGGACACCAGCGCGGCGGCCGTCAGCAGTCCGTTGCGGCCGAGCATCAGCAGGCATCCGGCCCAGCTGCCGGTGATCACCTCACCGTAGACCATCGGGTACACCACCGAGCTCAGCGCCGACGCCAGGAGGATCAGGACGGCCACCGGACGCTGGCTGGTGTGCCGCGAGGTCAGGCAGACGGCGGTCAGGCCGAGCAGCCAGACCATGTACTGGGGGCTGATCACCCGGCTGGTGACGGTGAACAGCAGCACCGCGCACAGCGCCGCGTCGTACGGCGTGGCCTCGCTCCAGCACCGGGCCCGCACCCGCCACAGCACCAGCAGCCCGAAGGCGACGGCCGTGAGCGCGAGGGAGGCGGTGGCGACGGCGGGCACGTGCGGGCCGACCAGCTCGACGGCGCCGTACTGGTAGCTGGGCCGCCCCGGCCAGCCCGCGTGCCGGGCGAGGTTGAGCGCCGTGCCGCCGAGCGACTCGATCTGCACCCCGCGGCCGCTCTGCCCGCGCAGGAAGGACAGCGGATGGCGGAACGATACGGCGAAGAGTCCGAGCGCGGCGGCCCCGGCGCCGACCGCCCACCCCCAGGCCGAGCGCGTCACCCGGCCGCGGGGGGTGCCGAGCAGCACCAGCGCCGGCCACCCCTTCACCAGTGCGCCCAGCGCCCCGAGCACCCCGCCCGCGCGCGGGGAGCGCGCCAGTGTCAGCAGGGACAGCACGGCCAGGGCGGTGACCTGGACGTCGTACCGGGCGAGCGGCAGGTGCAGCAGCAGCGGCAGGCCGCCCGTCCACACGGCCGCGCCGCGCAGGCTCCGCCCGGGCCGGCCGCCCACGCGCACCAGGGCCGCCGCCGTCGACGCGTCCACGGCCAGCGTCAGTGCGACGAACGCCTGAAAGTAGGTCAACCCCGGTACCAGGCCCGGCGCCAGCAGCACCGCGCCCGCGCCGGGCGGGTACTGCCACAGGGTGTCGTGCGACGGGAAGGAGCCGTGCGCGAGGACGCCGTACCAGTGGAAGTACAGCCCCCGTACCTCCCGGGTCACCGAACCCCCGCTGAGCAGGGGGGAGTCGTCGTGCGCGAGCAGCCACAGCATCAGGGCCCGGGTGGCGAGCCAGGTGGTGGTGAGGGCGAGGACCGGGCCGGGGGTGACACGGAGGCGCTTCATCACGTGGGAGCCTAAGCCGGGCACATGGTGTATCACCGCCGATACGCCGTAACAGCCTGCAAAAGTCGGCTAATCGTAAAAGATCGGGCCATGGTGAACGTCGGGTTTGCTGTGAAACCGCAGTCACGGAAATCCCGGTCGCGCCGGCCGGCCGGACCCACGGCGGCCGTGCCGACGGGAGCGACGAGGTACGTCCCCGATCGGGTACCGGCGCGGATCCGCGCCGCCGCCATGGTGTGCCCGCCCGCGCTGGTGACGCTGGCGCTCGGGCTCTGGCGGCTCGACCGGGGCGGGATGTGGCGCGACGAGGCCGTCACCTACCAGGTCGGACGGCGCACGGTGCCGCAGATCTGGCGGCTGCTGCACGGCGTGGACGCCGTGCACGGCCTGTACTACCTCCTCATGCACGCCGTCCTCGCCCTGCGCCCCGGCGAGGTCGTCCTGCGGCTGCCGTCGGTGTGCGCGGCGGCCGCGACGGCGGGACTGGTGGCCGCGCTCGGCGCCCGGCTGCTCCGGCCGCGCGCGGGGCTGTGGGCCGGACTGCTCTACGCCGTGAACCCGATGACCGGCCACTACGCCCAGGAGGGCCGCTCCTACGCCCTGGTCGCGGCCGGCGCCACCTGCGCCACGCTGCTGTTCGTCCGTGCCGTGCAGGGGGGTTCCTGGTGGGCGTACGGCGCGGTGCTCGGTGTCCTGTCTCTCCTTCCGCGACCCTCAGGCACCGCGCCACCTCGTCGACGTCGGCGTGCACTTCCACGGCGACCGGGTCCGTGGCGACCGGCTGCAC
>NZ_JBSGDB010000134.1:0-20038 GCF_053602155.1 Streptomyces sp. NPDC004561 | reverse complement strand
CGGCCGTGTTCCCGCCCGCCGTACCCGCCGAAACGGGCCCCCGCCACCCCGCGGGGCGCCCTTCGTCGTCCGCGGCGGCCACCCGCGCCCGGGGACGCGGAAGGGGCGGCCACGCCATGGTGACCGCCCCTCGTGCCCGGGTGCTCTACTTCTTCGCGGACAGCTCCGCCGCGACCAGCTCCGCGATCTGCACCGCGTTCAGCGCGGCGCCCTTGCGGAGGTTGTCGTTGGAGACGAAGAGGGCGAGGCCGTTGTCCACCGTCTCGTCGCGGCGGACGCGGCCGACGTACGACGGGTCCTGGCCGGCCGCCTGGAGCGGGGTCGGGATGTCGGAGAGGGCGACGCCCGGGGCCTTCGCGAGCAGCTCGGTGGCGCGCTCGGGGGAGATCGGCCGGGCGAAACGGGCGTTGATCTGGAGGGAGTGGCCGGAGAAGACCGGGACGCGCACACAGGTGCCGGAGACCTTCAGGCCGGGGATCTCCAGGATCTTGCGGGACTCGTTGCGCAGCTTCTGCTCCTCGTCGGTCTCGTTCAGACCGTCGTCGACGAGGTTGCCGGCGAAGGGGAGCACGTTGAAGGCGATGGTGCGCTTGTAGACCGCCGGCTCGGGGAAGTCGACCGCCGCGCCGTCATGGGTGAGCTTGTCGGCCTCGGCGGCGACCTTCTGCACCTGGCCGTGCAGCTCGGCCACGCCCGCGAGACCCGAGCCGGACACCGCCTGGTAGGTGGCGACGACCACCGCCTGGAGATCCGCCTCCTCGTGCAGCGGCCCGAGCACCGGCATCGCGGCCATCGTGGTGCAGTTCGGGTTGGCGATGATGCCCTTGGGGCGGTCGGCGATCGCGTGCGGGTTGACCTCGGAGACGACCAGCGGGACCTCGGGGTCCCTGCGCCACGCGGAGGAGTTGTCGATCACCACGGCGCCCTGGGAGGCGACCTTCTCGGCCAGTGCCTTGGAGGTTGCGCCGCCCGCGGAGAAGAGCACGATGTCGAGGCCGGTGTAGTCGGCGGTCGCCGCGTCCTCCACCGTCACGCCGTCCAGCACGGTGCCGGCGGAGCGGGCCGAGGCGAACAGGCGCAGCTCGGTGACCGGGAAGTTCCGCTCCGCGAGGATCCTGCGCATGACCGTGCCGACCTGACCGGTGGCTCCGACGATTCCGACCCTCACGACGACTCCCTCTGTGTGTCTCTTGCATGACCCGGGCTTTTCCATCATGCGGCCGACCCCGGTCCAGCTGTCCAATTCTTTGCGAGGCGTGCCCGGTGAGTGGGACACGATCACCCGGCGGACGGTTCCGTACATCCGTCCAGCGCCCCGCTGAGCTGGAGATATTCCCTCCGCGGGGCGCCCGGGCCGCAAGCTGTGCTGTCCCGTCCCTGCCCGGGCGGGTGGCGGCCACACGGCGGTGTGACGTACGCCTCTGCGGGGCGCCGGAGAGGGTCCGAACGTTTCCGGCCGCTGCCGCGTCGTAGGGGCGGACGCAGGAGGGGGTGGCTTGTGCTGCGCGGAGGGGCGCGCCGCGACCAGGGGGCGTACGCCGGGGGTACGGACCGTACGGACGGTACCGCCGGCGATCCGCTGGACGCGGCCCAGGAACGCCGGGTGCGGGCGGTGCTCGCCCTCGGCGGAGTGCCGCAGTCGGATCTGCCGGACGGGGTGCAGCAGGTCCGGCTGCGGCTGCTGGAGCGGACCGCGAGCGGCCGGGAGGCGCCGCGGGACGTGTCGGCGTGGGCGGCGGTGGTCGCCTCCAACCTCGCCATGGACTGGCACCGGGCCAAGCGGCGGCGGGAACGGCTGGGGGAGCGGCTGGCCGCGCTGCGCGAGCCCGCGCCCGCCTCCGGCGAGGAGACGAGTCTGCTCTCCCTGGCCCTCGCCCGGGGCCTGGACGAACTGCCGGCCGCCCAGCGGCAGGTGCTCGTGCTGCGCTTCTTCGCCGACCTGCCCGTGCGGGACATCGCCGAGGAGCTGGGCATCCCCGAGGGCACCGTCAAGAGCAGGCTGCACACGGCCGTCCGCGCCCTGCGCGACCGGCTGCACGAGGACGAGGTGGTGTGACATGACCGCCGACCACGAGAACCCGCGCAACCCGGAGACCGAACGGGGCGCCGGGGGCTACGCGGGTGAAACGGGGGGCAGGGAGGCCGGGCAGGGTGCCGGGGGAGAGCAGGGTGTTGCCGGCGTGCCGGGGCTCGAGGGCGCGGAGGTCGCAGACGGCCCGCAGGGGGGCGGTGGCGTGCCCGGGGTGGATGCGCTCATGGCCGCTGTCAGCGGGGAACCGCTGCCCGAGGAGGCCCGGTGGGATCCCGGGCTGCTCGCGGAGCACCGCGCGGCCGAGGCCGATGTGGCGTTGCTGAAGGAGCAGCTGGTGCGGCTCGCCGAGGCGCTCACCGGGGAGCCGCAGGCACCCGAAGAGCCCGGGCGCCCCGGGCATCGCCCCCGCCACCCGACACGCCCGTACGGCCGGCCCCCGCGATCCCGCCGGGCCTCGCGTGTCGCGCTCGGCGCGCTCGCCGGGGCCGCGGCCTGCTCCCTGGTCGTCGGTCTCGGGTGGCTGGTGACGCACCCGGCAGGTGGCTCGGACGACCGGAGCGCCGGGGCCAAGAGCGTGGCCGGAGCCCCGGACAAGGTGTCCGGGGACGGCGGACGGCCCTCCGACCCGGAGCTGGACCTGGCCTGTTCGAAGCTGGTCGTGGAGGGCACCGTGGCCGGGGTGCGGCCGCAGAAGCTGTCCCCCTGGACCCGGGTCACCCTGACCGTGATCCGCTCCTACAAGCCCGCGTACGGGCCCGCGCACGGGCCGGCCGAGGTCGGCTTCCTGCTCGACGGCGGCGCGAAACCGGCGCCGCGCAAGGGACAGCACGTCCTCGTCCGGGTCGGTCGGGGGCAGCCGGCCGCGAGCCTGTGGGCCGTGGGCGACGCCCGCGTGGCCGCCGACCGCGCCTGGATCGAGAAGGCGCTGCCCGGGTCCCGGCACGTCACCTGCCCCTCCGGCCACTCCTCCTGAGCGGAGGAAGGCGGAGAAAGTAGGGGGAGGCAAAGGAGCGGGGCGGGTGCCCGTCCGGACACCCGCCCCTTCCGTACGACCCGTCACCCGTTACGGGGTGACCTTCTCGATCTTCACGCTGCCGATGCCCGCGACCGTGCCGCGCGCGTTCACCAGCTGGACCCGGCCGAAGAACTCACGCCCCGCCGGGGCCTCGGCGGCCGCCGTGACCTGACCGGTCACCGTGGCCGAGTCGCCCGTGCCGAGCTTCACCGCGGCCGAGTCGTCGACCGTGACCGAGCCGAGCGCCGAGGAGAAGAACACGTCCCGGTAGTCGTAGTCGGTCGAGCCGGACGGCACCGAGTAGCCGACGACCTTGATGGTGTACGTGCCGGCCGCCGGGGACGGGATGGAGACCGCCTCCTCGGAGTCGCCGTCGGCGGACTGCGCGACCTGGGCGCCGTTCGCGTTGTACACCGTCAGGTCAAGGTCGGCCGCGGTGTCCGAGACGTTGCCGATGGCGACGTCGAGGGACTTGGCGCCGGCCGGGACCTCCACCGTGGTGGTCTGCGTCTCGCCCTGCTTGATGGACGGGCGGGCCGTCTTGGAGGAGCCGAGCGGGCCGCCGACCAGCTTGCCGTCGAGGGCCGCGTAGTTGTTGGTCACCTTCCAGGTGGCGGTGGCCGCGGTGCCCACCTTCGCCTCGGGCACGGTCACGGTCTGCGGGTCGAAGGCCGCGCCGAGCACGCTGACGTCCAGCCGGTAGGGGTTGTCCAGCAGCGGGGACGTACGGCGGGCCTCCACCTCGACCTCCCAGACGCCGGGCTGCGGGTCGGCGTAGGAGCGCACGTCCGGCTTGCAGCCGTTGCCGTCCCCGTAGTTGGGGTAGCAGTACGGGGTGCCGGTGTTGTCGACCGGCACGCCGTACGGGTGGATCGCGATGAACCGGGTCTGGCTCTTGTCCTTCAGCCCGCCGAGCGCGACCTCCAGGGACTTCGCGCCCGCGGGCACGGTCAGGAAGTACGACTGCGTGCTGTTGCGCTGCACCGAACCCGACGCGGAGTAGGTGTGGTGCACGGGCGAGGCGACCACGACCGTGGTGAGGATCTGCTTGTCGATCCCCTCCGTGCTCGGGTCGTCGACCTCGAGGATCGCGCTCTTGACGCCCGCCGACGCGGGGGCCGCCTGGACCCGCACCGTCACCGGCTGGTTCAGCGGCAGCTTCACCACGTCGTCGCCGACGATCCGGAAGGTCTGCCCGGCGTTGTTCTCGAAGTGCAGCTCGTGCCGAACCGCCTTGTCCGGGCCGGAGGTACGGGTGACGGTGATGTCGTACGTCTTCTTCTCGCCCGCCTTCAGACCGCCCTCGCGGTCGTACAGGCCGGTGCCGAAGCCCGGGGTCTTCAGGGCGAAGTCGAGCGCGGTGTCGACCGGGGCCTTCACGGTGTAGTCGTGCGCGTCGGCGCCGGCGCGGATCGCGTCCCACGCGTCCACGATGTTGATCAGGCCCGCGCCCTCCTCGTAGGCCTGGACGCCCTTGATGTGGTCGGCCGTCGAGGTCAGCGCCGTGCGCAGCCGGACGGGCGTGAGGTCGATGCCCTTCTGCTTCGCCGCCGACAGCAGCAGCGCCGAGGCGCCCGCCGCCTGCGGGGAGGCCATCGAGGTGCCCTGGAGCATCGAGTAGCCGGCCGGCAGGGAGTAGCCCGCCTCGGCGACCGGGGAGCCGGGCAGCCAGGTCTGGGTGGAGTTGATCGCGGCGCCGGGCGCGGTCAGGGTCGGGGTGAAGCCGCCGTCCTCACGCGGGCCGCGCGAGGAGAAGGGCATCATCTGGTACTTCTTCTCCACGGCCGAGCCGTAGTTGGCGGCCCAGGTCTCCTTGGAGATGGCCGCGCCGACCGAGATCACCTTGTCCGCGAGACCGGGGTCGCCGATGGTGTTGGCGCCGGGGCCGGAGTTGCCCGCGGAGATCACCAGCTGGACGCCGTAGGTGTCGATGAGCCGGGTGTACAGCTCGGCGCGCGCGTTGTTGCCGTCGTTCAGCGCGGGCAGACCGCCGATCGACATGTTGACGATGTCGACGCCCCGGTTGGCGACGAGGTCGATCATGCCCTCGGTGAGGGCCACGTTGGTGCAGCCGCCGGTCCAGGTGCAGGCGCGCGAGGAGACGATCTTCGCGCCGGGCGCGGCGCCGTTCATCTTCCCGCCGAACAGGCCGTTGGCGGAGGTGATGCCGGCGACGTGGGTGCCGTGCTCGGACTCGATGACACCGATGTTGACGAAGTCCGCCTTCTTGCCGACCCAGGACCCGCCGTAGGGGTCCATCGGCACGTCCTTGCGGATCTGCACGACGAACGGCACCCGCTCGACGACGTCGGTCTTCGGGTCGTCGGTGCCGAAGTAGCCGACCTGGTAGCCGTCCTTGTACGGCTTCATCGGGGTGTCGTCGGTGAAGTCGTGGTTGTTGTTCAGGTCGACGGTGACCGTGCCGGTGGCCGGGTCGTACAGCACGCCCCAGCTGTCGGTGGTGTCGCCGTCGCGGTTCAGGTCGCCCTTCTCGTCGCCGCCGGTGGTCGCGGACTCCTTGAAGGTGCTGATCTCGTACGAGCCGGCGGGCGCCGTCCAGGTGGCGCCGGCGTAGCCGAAGCTCGGGCCGGAGACCGCGGTGACCATCGGGCGCCAGGTCGCGTCGCCGTCCACGATCGGGTCGGTCGAGGTGACCCAGTCGACGATCTTCCGTTCGCCGGTGGTGGTCTTCTGCAGTGCCGGGTGGCCGAGGTCGACGCCGGAGTCGAGGATGCCGATGGTGATGCCGCGGCCGTCCCACTTCGGGTGGTCCTTGACGAAGTCGACGGCACCGGTCTCGTGGGAGGGGTTGTACGGGTTCTCGGCGGGGGTGTTGCGCCCCGGACCCGGGTAAGTGACCGTTTCCGAAACGGACTTGGCGCCGTTCGGTGCCGGGTCGTCGAGCGGGATCTCCTGCTTGAGGTCGATGGCGTGGACCGAGGAGAGCTTCGCGGCGGCGGCGATGGCCGCGTCCGCCCTGGCCGTCGGCACCGTGGCGCGGACGTAGCCGAGCTTGTCGTAGGTCTGGCCGACCGAGCCGCCCTTGACCGCGTCCAGCTCCTCGGCGACCTGCTCGGTCCGGCCCGGCGCGGTCGCGATCATCATGGTGACGTTCTTGTCGCCGTCGGCCTTGGCCTCGGCGAGCAGGTCGGCGTCGTCCGAACCGAGCTTGTCGTGGGCGGACTTGACGCCGGGGTCGGTGGTCGCGGCGGGCGGTGCGTCCGCGGCGAGGGCCAGGGGTATCGGCCCGGCCGCGGAGAGGGCGGCGACCACGCCGACGGCAATGGCCATGCGAGCCAGGCGTCTTGGACCGGGTATCGGTTCACGCTCGGGCGTGTGGGTCATCGGCATCCCTTGGAGGTAAAGGAACGAGCGGACGAGAGCGCTCAGCTTTACCCAAGGGACAGTTCTTTGGGGATCGTTGACCGAAACGATATCGATGTATGGGGAAAACCCGCGATGGGAATTGGGCGGATTCGGCCTACATCGTCAGGGTTTTCTCAGCGTTCCTTCGAGCGCGCGTAGTGGCGGGATGCTTTCGCTCGGTTGCCGCACGCGGCCATCGAGCACCAGCGGCGGGTGCCGTTGCGGGACGTGTCGAAGAAGTGCAGGACGCAGCCGGCGCCGGCGCAGGTGCGGATCCGCTCCGGGGCCCGGGTCAGCAGGTCCAGGTAGTCGCGGGCGGCCAGCCAGGCCGGGCCCCAGGCCGGATCGGCGAACTCGGGCTCCTCGGCGGGCCCGCCGGCGGTGAGCCGGGCCCGGATCCGGCCGTGCGCCAGGACGGCGTCCACGAGCGGCGCCGCCTCGGCCGATGAGCCGTCCACCGCGGCCCTGAGCGCCTCGCGCGCCTCGTGCAGATGGCGCAGAACCTCCGTGCCGGCCGGATGGGTTTCGGCCAGCCCGTTGCTCGCGAGCCACACCGCCAGCCCGTCGGTGTCGGCGAGCAGGTCCCGGGTGGCGCCCTCCTGGTTCCACCGGGTGTTGAGCAGGTCGAGCGCGAGGGGCTCGCCGGTGAGCGGGCGGGGATCGCGGGCGGTGGACATCGGGCACTCCTCCTTGGCTAACCGCTCAAGAGTACGTGACCGGTTGACTCTCTCGGCACTAACCCTCTAACGTCAATTACAACGGTTAGGTAGTCCGCAGGCTTCCGGGCAGGAGGCCTCCGGCAGCCCGAAGGGAACAGCCATGACCCTGCGCCTCGCGCACACCGGCCTGAACGTCACCGATCTGGACCGCTCGCTCGCCTTCTACCGGGACGTCCTCGGCTTCGCCCTGCTCGCCGAGGGCAAGGAGGAGGACCGGCGGTACGCCATGCTGGGCGAGCCCGGCGGCGCGCCCCTCGTCACCCTCTGGCAGCAGGCCGGGGGGCCGTACGACCGCGACCGGGCCGGACTGCACCACCTCGCCTTCACGGTGGACTCGGTCGAGCGGGTCCGGGAGTACGAGGCGGCGCTGCGGGACCACGGCGCGGAGTTCGCCCACGAGGGCGTGGTCGCCCACCGCGAGGGCGGGTCCTCGGGCGGGATCTTCTTCCACGACCCCGACGGCAGCCGCCTGGAGATCAGTGCCCCGCTCGGTCCGGAGGGCGCCCCCGCCCCGCACGCCTCCGCCCCGACCTGCGGCTTCTTCTAGACGTGAGCGTCTACCACGCGGGCTCGCGGGCCCTTCAGGACCTGGCCGGCGTCCGCGACCGCGCCGACCACGTCGGCCGCTCCCTCGGGCAGGACGTCAAACCGGTCGCCGCGGCCTTCCTGGAGATCCAGCCCATGCTGGTGGTGGGCGCGGCGGACCCGGAGACGGGCCGGGTGTGGGCCTCCGCGCTCACGGGCGCGCCCGGGTTCGTCCGGGCCACCGGACCCCGGCAGATGTCCGTCGTCACCGACAAGGGCGGCCCGGAGCCACTCGCCACGGCCCTGAGCACCCCCGGTACCCCCGTCGGCACCATCGCCCTGGATCCCCGCACCCGCCGCCGTATGCGCCTCAACGGCCGGCTCCGGCCCACGGCACGGGGGTTCGCGGTCGAGGCGGACCAGGTGTTCTCCAACTGCCCGAAGTACATCCAGCGCCGCGAGACGTACGAGACGGTCGCCGGGCGGACCCCGGGCCGGCCCGAACGCCGGCCCCGACTCGGCCCTGCCGACGCGGAGTTCGCCGCCGCGGCCGACACCTTCTTCCTGGCCACCGTGCACGGCGGCGGCGCCGACGTCAGCCACCGCGGCGGCAACCCCGGATTCCTGCGGGTCACTTCACCGACCGAGCTGACCTGGCCGGACTACCCCGGCAACGCCATGTTCCTCACCCTGGGCAACCTGCGCACCGACCCGCGCGCCGGGCTGCTCCTCCTCGACTGGACCACCGGCACCACCCTCCGGCTCACCGGCGAGGCGCGCACCGAGTTCTCCGCCGACGGCGGGCGGACGGTCCGCTTCACCCTCACCGAGGCCCTGCGCACCCCCCACGCCCTGCCGCTGCGCTGGTCCGCGCCGGAGTACTCACCGGCCAACCCCGGCCGCTAACGTCGTCCAATGCGACGGAACTTGAGGGTGGCGGCCTACGCCGTGTGCGTGCGCGACGGACAGATCCTGCTCGCTCGCTCACCGGGCCGCGACGGCACCCCCGAGTGGGTGCTGCCCGGCGGCGGCATGGAGCACGGCGAGGACCCGTACGACACCGTCCGCCGTGAGGTCACCGAGGAGACCGGCTACCGCATCGAGGTGACCGGTCTCCTCGGCGTGGACTCCCGCCGCCACCTCTTCCCCCGCCGGCGCCTGACCCCGGAGACCGACCACCACGCCCTGCGCCTGGTCTACGAGGGCGAGGTCGTCGGCGGGGAACTCCGCCACGAGGTGGGCGGGTCCACCGACTTCGCCGGCTGGCAGGACCTGGCCGCCGTACCCGGGCTCAACCGCATCCGGCTGGTCGACGTGGCGCTCGGGCTGTGGCGCGAACGCCCGGCCCACGGACGGCTGGAGGAGCCTCCGCTGCCCCGGCAGATGAACGAGGAGTGACCGGCCCCCGGCCGCCCGCGATCCGCTCCATGACCGCGTCCCCCACCCGTGATCCACGTACGGTGATCGGCGCTGCGCGTTGCCGCCGTGTTCACACGCAGGTCATCCCCGCTGCCAACCATCCGTAGCGAGCGGGGCGTTCGCGCCTCCGACGGCCCGCGACCACTGCCGACGCGTTCGCACCCGGGGAGACCGCGCCATGTCGCGCACACGCTCTGTCGCCAACTCCGCTCTGGGGGTCAACCGCCGTACCGTCCTCGCCGCCGCCGCAGCGGTCTCGCTCTCCGCGGGCGTCGGCTACGCCCTGCGTCCCACCGACAGCGAGGCCGCCACCGCCGGCCAGGCGCCCGTCGCCCACTCCCGGCAGGCCGCCACCGCGGCCCTCGCCCCCTACACCAAGGGCACCACGCTCGCCTCCCGCCGCGCACCACCCGCGCCCAGCCGAGGACAACAAGGACTCCTACGCCGTCGTCTTCAGCCACCACACCAGCAAGACCATGGACAACACCCGCCCCGACCCGGCCCGCCCCGGCGAGAAGCGGCACGGCGGCGCCGAGGTGATCTCGGTGCTCAGCGCCCACGCCAACGTGCTGGCCTGGGTGAACGGCCACATCCACAAGAACGTCGTCACCCCGCACCAGGCCCCCGGCGGCCGCTCCTTCTGGGAGATCTCCACCGCCTCGCACGTCGACTTCCCCCACCTGGCCCGGATCATCGAGCTGGTCGACAACAAGGACGGCACGATCTCCCTGTTCACCACCCTGATCGAGTCCGCCGCCCCGCAACGCACCGGCTTCGCCGACCTCTCGCAGACCGGCCTCGCCGCCCTCTACCGCGAGCTGGCCTTCAACGCCCCCGGCGCCAACAAGGCCCTCGCGGGCACGGCGGCCGACCGCAACACGGAGCTGGTGCTGAAGAAGGGATGATTCGGTGGGGCACCGTTTCATTCGCGTCATTCCTCGTTAACGCGTACGCAATGTCTGTACCGCCTCATATCGGCTAACCCGCTATGGACGGGTATGGCTCGATCTTCTCGATCATTTATGCAAGGCGGGTGGTCGTCGTGCGCGTGAGGCACGGACTGCGTGTGCTGTCGGTCTACGAGGGCTTCTTCTCCGGAGGGGCCCGGATCGTGCACAGTGACGTCGTACTGGGACTGGCCGAGGGCGGCCAGTCCCACCAGGTACTGAGCATCCATGGAGAGGTCCACCGCGAGGCCACCCGGCAGCGCATGGAGGACGACCACTGCTACCGGGCCCTGACGGCCGGCGGGGTCGGCGTGACCTCGCTGGGCCGCAGCGCGGGTCTGGTCGACGGGTCGCTCGCGGCGAACGTTTTCAGCGGGCCGGAGCTGGCCGAAACGGCACGGGTGACGGCCGGCGCGGACGTGATCCTCTCCCTGAAGGAGCAGCCGCTCGCCCTGCTGAACCAGGCGGGCCTGCCCCGCCGCCCGGTCGTGGTCGGCCTGCACCGCTCCGACCCGGAGAACCAGGGCCCCGCCCTGGACGAGCTGAAGGCCGCGATCGCCGACGGCACGGTGGTGGCGTGCGTGTGCTGCGCCGAGTCGACCCGCCGGGCGTACGAGGCGGCCGGCATCCCCTCCGAGCTGCTGCACGTCATACCCAACGGCGTCGACCTGCTCCGCTTCCGGCCGGACGCGGCGGCGCGGCTCGCCTTCCGGGCCTCCCTCGGCATTCCCGCCGGCGCTCCGGTGATCGTCTTCGCCGCCCGGTACGCCGCGATGAAGAACGTTCCCCTCCTGCTCGCCGCGGCCCGCACCTGGCTGGCGCGGGAGGGCGGCGGGCACGTGGTGATGTGCGGGGCCGGGATGACGGACGCCAACCCCGCCCTGTGGGCGGACCTGGAGATCGCCTTCGCCGGGGACCGGGCCCTCGCCGGCCGCGTCCACCTGCTCGGCGTACGGCACGACATGGAGGCGGTGTACGCCGGCTCCGACGTCGTCGCCCTGACCTCCGTCTCCGGCGAGGCGGCGCCCCTGTGCCTGATCGAGGGCATGATGTGCGGCGCGGTGCCGGTGACGACGGACGTCGGCGACAGCGCGTCCATCGTGGACGGCCTCGGCTACGTCACCCCGCCCGACCCGGACGCCGTCGCCCTCGCCTGGTCCGGCGCCGTCGCGAGCCGCGCGGACCTGCTGCCGGCGCTGGAGCGCAGCCGCGAGCGGTTCAGCCGTACCCGGATGATCGCCGCGTACGCGACCCTGCTCGACGGGGTGCACGCGGGCCGCCCGGGCGAGGTGCTCGGGGTGCCGGACGGCGAGCGGTGAGACAGCCGAGGAGGGGCCACCGGTCGCTTCCGGTGGCCCCTCCTCGCCCCTCCTCGCCCCTCCTGATGTCCGCCCGGTCCGTCACGACCGGGGCAGCGCCACGACATAGGCGGCCGGGTCGCGGTCGCCGGATGCCATCAGGGCCGTGCGGACCACCGCGGCCTGCTGGTCCATCGCGTCCCTGAGCTTCCTCGGCGTGACGTGCACGACCGTGATCCCGAGCCGTTCCAGGTGCTCGCGTTTGCGCGCGTACTCCGACCACAGGGCGTCGTCGTCCTCCCGGCCGCCCGCGCGGGGTGCGCGGGTGTCGAGTTCGACGGCGACCGCCTGGTCGGGCCAGTACGCGTCCAGGCCGCCGAGGTGGGGGCCGCCGGGCAGGCGCAGGTCGACGTTCCAGACGGGGTCAGGCAGGCCGTACTCCCGGACCATCCGGTACAGGCGGTCCTCGGCGATCGAGCGGCTCTCCGCCAGCAGGGAGTCCACCGCGTCCACCACGTGCGGGCGGTGGAGCAGCTTCGCCTGGGTCAACTCGCGCACCACGGCGGCCGGTTCGCAGTGGCCGCCGCGCACCGCCTCGGTCAGCAGCCGGCGCACCGCCTCCGCGTCCGTCAGGTCGGCCACCGCGTCCGCGAGCGCCCGCGGCACCGGCGCCACCGGCAGGCCGGTCACCGCCCGGGGCGCGGGCAGGTCGGCGGTGCGGACGACGCGGACGTAACCCGTGGAGCGGACGCGGCGCAGCCGGGGCACCAGGACGTCGACGTGGTTCAGGGAGAGCAGGGGCGGGGTGGCGGAGAAGCCGTGGAGGGTGAGGGCCGCCAGGCCCGTGATCATCGCCTCGGCGTAGAGCGGGCGGTGCGGGGACTGCGCCGTCGGCTGGACCGGCACGCCCGGCACGCCCGGCGCGGTCTCGCGGGCCGCGTACAGCAGGGCCCCGTGCAGACGCTCCTCGCTCGTCGGCGGCCCCGCGTGGAGGAGGACGACGTTCGGGAGCAGCTGACGCCAGGGGCCCTCGGGGCGGCACTGCTCGCTCAGCTCGGCCGTCGTCACGCCGTGGGCGCGGAGCTGAGCGGTGGTCAGGACGCGGCGGTGGACCTCGTCGAGGTGGCGCAGGGGGCGGGGGGAGAGCGGGGTGTTGTGCGTCATGGCGTCGAATTTCCCGCGTCTGGTCCCACCCGTAACCGTTGTTACACGGTCGTCGAGGAATGCGGACAAGCCGGGACTAAAGGTCAGGTGTTCGGATGCCGAGTAGGCACGGAAACCCCTGGTCCACAGGGTGCGGACCAGGGGTTACGGGTGTGATTGGCTGGATTCCGTAACGGTCACCGACCGGGCAGGCTCAGGCCAAAGCTCAGTGGCCGGCCGCCTCCGCGTCGCACGCCTGCGCGCGCAGCGCCCGCGCCAGGTCGTCCCGCGCCTCCAGCACCAGGCGCCGCAGCGCGGGCGCCGCGTCCCGGTGGGCCTCCAGCCACACGTCCGTCGCGTCGAGGGTCTCCCGCCGGTCCTGGAGGGAGGGGAACAGCCCCCGGACGACGTCCATGCCGATCTGGATCGAGCGCTCCTGCCACACCCGCTCGATCGCCGCGAAGTACTTCTCCGCGTACGGCGCCGTCAGCTCCCGCTGCGACGGCCGGTCGAAGCCCGCGATGGTCGCCTCCACCAACGCGTTGGAGAGGGAGTCGGACTCCACCACCTGCGCCCACGCCTGCGCCTTGACCGCCGCCGAGGGGCGGGCCGCGAGACAGCGGACCTGATGACGCTTGCCCGACGCGGTGTCGTCCCGGGCGAGTTCGGCGGCCAGCACCGACTCGTCGGCCGCCCCGTGCGCGGCCAGCGGCTCCAGGAACGCCCAGCGCAGCTCCTGGTCCACCTCCAGGCCGTCGATCTCCGAGGTGCCGTCCAGCAGGTCCTTCAGCAGGGCCAGGTCGGGCTCGGCCGAGGCCACCGTCGCGAAGAAGCGCGCCCACGCCAGCTGGTGCTCACTGCCCGGCCCGGCCGCCCGCAGCTCCCGCAGCGCACCCTCGGCGAGCAGTTCCCCGCCGGTCGCGCGCCACGCGGGCACCGCGTAGTGCACCAGCGCCGAGTCCGCCCACGCGTGCAGCATCTGGAGCACGCCGATGTCGGACTCGCGGCCCGCGAACCGCAGCACCAGACCGATGAAGTCCCGCGCCGGGAGCAGCCCGTCACGGGTCGTGTTCCACAGCGCCGACCAGCACAGGGCACGGGCCAGCGGGTCGGTGACCGCACCCAGGTGCTCGCGCAGGGTGACCAGGGACGTCTCGTCGAAGCGCACCTTGCAGTAGGTGAGGTCGTCGTCGTTGACCAGGACCAGCGCCGGCGCCTCGGCGCCCGCCAGGTCCGTCACGACCGTGCGCGGGCCCTCCACGTCCGTCTCCACGCGCGCGTACCGCTCCAGCGCGCCCTCGGCCGTACGCCGGTACAGGCCCACCGCGACCCGGTGCGGGCGCAGCTCGGGGTGCGACTCGGGGGCCTCCTGGAGCACCGCCAGCTCGGCGATCCGGCCGCCCTCGGTGTCCAGCAGCACCTGCGGGGTCAGCGAGTTCACCCCGGCCGTCTGCAGCCAGGACCGGGCCCACGCGGTCATGTCCCGGCCGCTGGTCTCGCCCAGCACCGACAGCAGGTCGCCGACGCGCGTGTTGCCGTACGCGTTGCGCTTGAAGTAGCGGCGGGCGCCCTCCAGGAACGCGTCCTGGCCGACGTACGCCACCAGCTGCTTGAGCACCGAGGCGCCCTTGGCGTAGGTGATGCCGTCGAAGTTCAGCTTGGCGTCCTCCAGGTCGCGGATGTCCGCCGTGACCGGATGCGTGGACGGCAGCTGGTCCGCGCGGTACGCCCAGGCCTTGCGGCGGTTGGCGAAGGTGATCCACGCGTCCTCGAAGCGGGTGGCGCCGACGTTCGCGAAGGTGCCCATGAAGTCCGCGAAGGACTCCTTCAGCCACAGGTCGTCCCACCACACCATGGTGACCAGGTCGCCGAACCACATGTGCGCCATCTCGTGCAGGATCACGTTGGCGCGGGCCTCGTACGACGCCTGCGTCACCTTGCCGCGGAAGATGTACTCCTCGCGGAAGGTCACCAGGCCCGGGTTCTCCATCGCGCCCAGGTTGTACTCCGGCACGAACGCCTGGTCGTACTTCCCGAACGGGTACGGGTAGTCGAAGTGCTCGTGGAAGAAGTCCAGGCCCTGCTTGGTGACCAGGAAGACGTCGTCGGCGTCGAAGTGCGGGGCCAGGCCCTTGCGGCACATCGCGCCGAGCGGGATCTCCAGCTTCGAGCCGTCCTCCAGGACCCGCTCGTAGTGGTCGGTCACGTAGTGGTACGGGCCCGCCACCACACAGGTGATGTAGGTCGAGATCGGCTTCGTCTCCGCGAACCGCCAGACCCCGTCGACGCGTTCGCCCGCGCCGTTGCTCCACACCGTCCAGCCCTCCGGCGCCCGCACCTCGAAGCGGAACGGCGACTTGAGGTCCGGCTGCTCGAAGTTGGCGAACACCCGGCGGGAGTCGGCCGGCTCGTACTGGGTGTAGAGGTAGACCTCGCCGTCCTCGGGGTCGACGAAGCGGTGCATGCCCTCGCCGGTGCGCGAGTAGGCGCACCGGGCGTCGACCACCAGCTCGTTCTCGGCGGCCAGGTCCTCCAGCGCGATCCGGGAGCCGTCGAAGACCTCGCTCGGGTCCAGGTCCCTGCCGTTGAGCGAGACGGCGGTCACGCCCGGCGCGATCAGGTCGGCGAAGCTGGACGCGCCCGGCTCGTTGCAGCGGAAGCGGATGGTGGTCACCGAACGGAACGTGCGCGGCTCGCCGTCCCCGTGCCCGTCCCCGTCGCCGACGGCGGACCTGAGGTCCAGGGACACGTCGTATCCGTCGACGGACAGCAGGGCGGCCCGCTCCCGGGCCTCGTCTCGGGACAGATTCTCACCGGGCACGTGCGCACTCCCTTGTGATCGCGTGGATGAGGGGCTGAACAGGACCGATCCTGCCATGTGCCCCTGACGGGGGACACCGGGGAATGCCTGTCGCGGGGATGTCGTTGATCCTTCAAAAGGCCGTTTCGCTGAGGAGAACCATGTCCGAGACCGCGACCCCGTCCGGCAAGACCCCCGTCGACTTCTGGTTCGACCCGCTGTGCCCCTGGGCCTGGATGACGTCCCGGTGGGCGCTGGAAGTGGAGAAGGTCCGGGACATCGAGGTGCGCTGGCACGTCATGAGCCTCGCGGTCCTCAACGAGGACAAGCTGGACGAGCTGCCCGACGAGTACCGGGAGATGCTCGCCACCAAGGCCTGGCAGCCGGTCCGCGTGGTCACCGCCGCCTGGCAGAAGCACGGCGAGGACGTCCTCGGCCCGCTCTACACCGCGCTCGGCACTCGCATCCACAACAACGGCGAGGGCGCGACCCTGGAGGCCATCGCCGGGGCGCTCGCCGACGCCGGCCTGCCCGCCGAGCTGATCGAGTACGCCGAGCAGCAGGACTTCGAGTTCGACGCCGAGCTGCGCGCCTCCCACAAGGAGGGCATCGAGAAGGTCGGCCAGGAGGTCGGCACCCCGGTCATCGCGGTGCCCGGCGCCGACGGCGAGCAGATCGCCTTCTTCGGCCCGGTCGTCACCCCCGCCCCGAAGGGCGAGGAGGCGGGCCGCCTGTGGGACGGCACCCTCGCGGTCGCCTCCGTGCCGGGCTTCTACGAGATCAAGCGGACCCGTACCAAGGGCCCCGACTTCAGCAACCTGTAGACGACCGCGCCGGGCCCGTGCGGGCCGCCGCCGTCGCTCAACCTGCCCTGCGCACAGGGAAGAAGGCCCCCGTGGGTCACGTCCTCACGGGGGCCTTCCTTCACCCGCCCGCCGCGTGAAATGTGAGAAGACGATCACGAGGCAGGACGACTCACGGGGTACGGCTCAGGGGGCGAGCGGCAGCACGTCCGCGCGGGACCTGGCGGCCTCGTGGCGGCGGCCGACGTCCTGCCAGTCGACGACCTGCCACATGGCCTCGACGAAGTCCGCCTCCTGGTTGCGGTACCGGAGGTAGAAGGCGTGCTCCCGGGCGTCGAAGACGAGGATCGGGGTGGTGCCCTGGCCGACGTCGCCCTGGTGGTCGTAGACCTGCTCCACGATCAGGCGCCCGCTCAGCGGCTCGTACGCCAGCACGCCCCAGCCCGAGCCCTGGGTGGTGGCCGCCGCCTTGGACAGCTGGGCCCGGAAGGCGGCGAAGGACCCGAAGGACTCGTCGATCGCGCCGGCCAGTTCGCCCACGCCGTCGGCCGCCGGCGGCTCGCCGCCCCCGTCCTTCGGAGCGGTCATGTTCCGCCAGTAGATCGAGTGCAGGATGTGCCCGGACAGATGGAAGGCCAGGTTCTTCTCCAGGCCGTTCACCGCACCCCACGCCCCCTTGTCGCGCGCCTCGGCCGGCTCGTAGGACAGGTCGGGCAGCGTGTGGACGGGCATGGCGATCCCACCGGAGCAACAGGAAGGTCGGGGCGGCGGGCGTCAGCTTCGGGCGCGCAGCCGCTGCCGGGCGTATCCGACCGCCGCCAGGAACAGCGTCATGCCGCCCGACGAGTAGAGCTGGACCCGGGTGTCCGGCTCCCGGGCCATCAGCACGAAGACCGCGGCCATGCCGGCCAGAGCCACCCAGGTGAGCCACGGGAACGCCCACATCCGGACCACCAGCTTCTCGGGCGCCTCGCGCTCGATCCGGCGGCGCAGCAGGAGCTGGGAGACCGCGACGAAGATCCAGACGACCAGGATGACCGCGCCGATCATGTTCAGCAGCCAGGGGAAGACGTCGTTCGGGCGCCAGTAGCTGAGCAGCACGCACACGAAGCCGAAGAAGCAGGAGGTGAGGACGCCGATCCGGGGGACCCCGCCGGACAGCCTCGACAGCGCCTTCGGGCCCTGGCCGCGCTCGACCAGCGAGTAGGCGATGCGCGAGGAGCCGTAGATGTTGGCGTTCATCGCGGACAGCAGCGCCACGAACACCACCACGTTCATCAGCTGACCGGCCCCGGGGATGCCGAGATGGTCGAGCGTGGCGACGTACGGGCCCTTCTCCACGACCTCCTTGGAGTCCCACGGGACCAGGGTCACCACGACGGCCATCGACCCGATGTAGAAGAGGGCGATGCGCCACATCGCGGTGCGGACGGCGCTCGCCACGCCCCGCACCGGGTCCTGCGACTCGGCCGCCGCGATGGTGACCGTCTCCAGGCCGCCGTACGCGAAGACCGAGGCGAGCAGGCCGATGACCAGGCCCTCGCTGCCGTGCGGCAGGAAGTGGGTCAGGTTCGAGGCGCCGGGCGCGTGCGTGCCCGGGAGCACGCCGGTGATGGCGAGCACGCCCAGCACCAGGAACAAGGAGATCGCGCCGACCTTCAGCGCGGCGAACCAGAACTCGAACTCGCCGAAGTTCTTCACGGCGGCCAGGTTCGCGCCGCAGAACACCAGCATGAACAGCGCCACCCACATCCACTGCGGGGTGCCCGGCAGCCAGCCCTGGGCGATGTTCGCCGCGCCGATGCCCTCCAGGCCGACGGCCGTGCAGAGCAGGACCCAGAAGGACCAGCCGGCGGCGAAACCGGCCCAGGGGCCGATCGCCCGCTCGGCGTGGGCCGAGAAGGAGCCCGACGACGGGTACGCGGCCGACATCTCGCCGAGCATCCGCATCACCAGCATCACCAGAAGGCCGGAGACCGTGTAGGCGATCACGATGGACGGACCGGCGGCGGCGATGCCCGCACCGGACCCGACGAACAGCCCCGCGCCGATCACCCCGCCGAGGGCGATCATCGACAGATGACGCTGCTTGAGACCGTGGGAGAGCGAGGCGCTCTCCTCCTGCGGCGGTGTCTCGGTGCGGGTGCTGCTGGGCATGGGCGAGGCTCTCCCAATGCAATAGGCGGGCAAAAAATCTCCCACAGTCTGGGCGGCCCGTCCGCTCACGCGGAGGAGCCGCCCAGTATCCGGACACCCGTCACACGGAGGGTGAGACCCCGGTCACGCCGCCACGGGGGTGTGGTGCGAGGCGTTGCCCTCGATCGAGTAGCTCTCCTTGCCCTCGACGCCGGCCGGGACGTCCCCGGCGACCGTCACCCGGTGCGGACGGCGCGGCTGCCCGTCGTGGTTGTCGATGACGTAGTGCTGGGTGACGCGGTTGTCGAACAGCACCGGCTGGTTCTCCGACCAGCGCCGGCGCAGGACGTTCTCCGGGCGGGTGACGTACGCCTGGAGCAGGTCCAGGAGCTTGCGGGACTCGCCCACCGACAGGCCCACGATCCGCTGTGCGAACCCGCCGATGAACAGCCCGCGTTCACCGGTCAGCGGGTGGACGCGGACCACCGGGTGGGCGGTGCGGTACGTGATGGAGGTGAACCGCGCCCGCTGGGCGGCCTTCTCCTCGTCGATCGTCTCGTCGGGCACCGCGTAGTCGTAGGCGTCGGTGTGCTCCGCCCACAGGGTGTCGGCCAGGCGGCGCAGCGGCTCCGGCAGATCGCGGTAGGCGGCGGCCGCGTCGGCGATGAGGGTCTCGCCGCCGTACGACGGGACCGTGAGCGAGCGCAGGGTGCCGGCCTGCGGCGGGTTGAGGACGAAGGTGACGTCCGTGTGCCAGTGGTCGGCGCGGCCCCGCTCGCTGTCCACGGGCAAGCACGTTCGGCGCGCCCTCCACGGCGCCGACGGTCGGGTGGGCGGTGGTCAGGTCGCCGAAGTGCCGGGCGAAGGCCTGCCGGCCCGCGTCGTCCAGGTCCACCTCGTCGAAGACGAGCGCCTTGTGGACGTTCAGCGCCTCCGCGGAGCAGCGACCTCCTCCCCGGCGGGGCTTTGGTGAGTCCCTACAGATCGGGTGCGATGCCGGGGAGTGAGCTGAACGTCCCCACCTCAGTGACCGGTATCACGCCTGACCCCGTGTAAGCAGCACACTTTGTCCGAAGGTCACGAAGGCGCCGTTCGACCCTTTGTCGAGCGCCGACGGTGATCGGCTCGAGGGTGCTGGGATAGCGTCACGATGTCCCGACGTGTCCACACCACACCGTGGAGTCCCCATGAGCACCGCCACCGTCACCGCCCGTCCGGGCGCCGTCCTCGCCGACCTGCTGCCCGCGTCCCGTGTCCGTGACGTCGCCCTCGTGCTCGGCGGCGCCGTGCTCACCGGCCTCGCGGCCCAGCTGTCGGTGCCCGTGCCCGGCTCCCCGGTGCCGGTGACCGGCCAGACCTTCGCCGCGCTGCTGGTGGGCACCGCGCTCGGCGCCCGCCGCGGCTTCCTCTCGCTCGCCCTGTACGCGCTCGCCGGTGTGGCCGGTGTGCCGTGGTTCGCGGGCGGCGCCTCCGGCGCGGGCGCCGTGTCCTTCGGCTACGTGCTCGGCATGCTGCTCGCCTCCGCGGCCGTGGGCGCCCTGGCCCGCCGCGGCGCGGACCGCTCCGCGCTGCGTATGGCGGGCACGATGATCCTGGGCGAGGCGATCATCTACGCGGTCGGCGTGCCGTACCTGGCCCTGGCGGCCCACCTCTCCCTCTCCCAGGCCGTCGCGGCCGGCCTCACCCCGTTCCTGATCGGCGACGCCCTCAAGGCCGCCCTGGCGATGGGCGTCCTGCCCACCGCCTGGAAGCTCGCCGACAAGCGCTGACGGCCACGCCGTAGTTCCCGCGAAAGAGGTTCGCCGGGCCGAGGCGGACCAGCTCCAGCACGACCC
>NZ_JBSGDB010000133.1:0-20092 GCF_053602155.1 Streptomyces sp. NPDC004561 | reverse complement strand
CACCAAGCACACGCTCGCCCTCACCAACCGCGGCGACGCCACCACCGAGGACCTGCTGGCCCTGGCCCGCGAGGTCGTAGCCGGAGTCCGCGAGGCCTTCGGGATCACCCTGGTCAACGAACCGGTGATGGTGGGCGTCGGCCTGTAGGGCAGGCCGGGGCCTAGTACGCCACTCCCACGCCCTGCTTGACCGTTCCCTCGTCGTCGGCCATCGAGAGCATCGCGTGCGCGACGTCGGCGCGCGCGATGAAGCGCCCGCTGGACGGGAAGCCGCCCACGACGGTGCGGTAGCGGCCGGTGAGCGGCTTGTCCAGCAGGCGCGGCGGACGCACGGACGTCCAGTCCGTGCCGCTGCGGGCCAGTTCGGCCTCCATCTCGCGCAGATCGGCGTAGACGTCCTTGAGGACGGCGGACACCAGGCCCCGCATGACGCGGTCCAGCGGGCCCTCGTTCTCGGGCGCGGGGCCGACCGGACCGGCGCTGACCACGAGCAGCCGTCGTACGCCCTCCGCCTCCATGGCGCGCAGGACCGTACGGGTCAGCCGGGTGGCGATCCCGTCGTCCTTGCGGCCGCGCGGGCCCAGGCCGGACAGGACGGCGTCCCGGCCCCGGACGGCGGTACGCAGCTCCTCCGGGTCGGTGAGATCGGCCCGTACGACGTCCAGGCGGTCGCCGGTGACGGCGAGCCGGGCCGGGTCCCGTACGACGGCCGTGACCTCGTGACCGGCGTCCAGGGCCTGGCGGACGACTTCGCGGCCGATCCCGCCGGTGGCGCCGAAAACGGTGAGCTTCATGACGACTCCCGTGTGCGAGGAGGTGGGCGAGTATCCACTCACCGCTGTTGTCTCCTAGAGTGGGTAAGCACTCACTCACTCGTCAAGCCCGATTGGACGTGTTTCATGGAGCCGAGGCCGGCACGCGTGCGCATCCTCGACGCCGCCCACGAGCTGATGCTCACCGTGGGGCTCGCCCGGGCCACGACGAAGGAGATCGCCCGCGCGGCCGGCTGCTCCGAAGCCGCCCTCTACAAGTACTTCGCGAGCAAGGAGGAGCTGTTCGTGCGCGTGCTCACCGAGCGGCTGCCTCCGCTCACGCCCCTGCTCGGCAGCCTGGCCGCCGAACCGGCGTGGGGCACGCTGGAGGAGAACCTCACCGAGATCGCCCGCCAGGCCGCCCTCTTCTATGAGCAGAGCTTCCCGATCGCCGCCTCCTTGTACGCCGAGACCCAGCTCAAGCGGCGGTACGACGACGGGCTGCGCACCCTCGGCTCCGGGCCGCACATACCCATCCAGGGCCTGGACGCCTACCTGCGGGCCGAACGGGACGCCGGCCGCGTCCGCGCCGACGCCGACACCTTCGCGGCCGCCTCGCTCCTGCTCGGGGCCTGCGCCCAGCGGGCCTTCGCCTACGACGCGACCGCGACGGGGGAGCGGCCGCCCGTGGACGACTTCGCCGCCCGGCTCGCCAGGACACTGCTGGGCGGAATCTCCGCCCCCGAGGGGCCCGGGGACCCGCGACCCTGATGCCATGAGGCAGCACCTGTGCGGCTACGCCGGCACCGCGCGGGACGCCGCCGCCCGGCGCGCTCGCCGCGGCCGGGCCGACTTCCGCGAGGCGCTGCGGCACGCCACGCACGCGCGTCCTTCTGCCCTGTCCGCCCTGCCGCCGCTTCACGCGGCCGGGCGGACCAGCCACTCGTCGATGCCGGCCAGCAGCCGCGCCCTGACGTCGGCCGGGGCGGCCGAGCCCCGTACCGACTGGCGGGCCAGTTCCGCGAGTTCCGCGTCCGAGAAGCCGTGGGCGTGGCGGGCGATCTCGTACTGGGCGGCGAGCCGGGAGCCGAACAGCAGCGGGTCGTCGGCGCCGAGCGCCATCGGGACGCCGGCCTGGAAGAACGTGCGCAGCGGCACGTCCTCGGGCTTCTCGTAGACGCCGAGGGCCACGTTCGACGCCGGGCACACCTCGCAGGTCACCTGCCGGTCGGCCAGCCGCTTCAGCAGCCGCGCGTCCTCAGCCGCCCGCACCCCGTGCCCGATCCGCGAGGCGTGCAGGTCGTCCAGGCAGTCCCGGACCGAGGCCGGACCGGTCAGCTCGCCCCCGTGCGGGGCCGACAGCAGGCCACCCTCGCGCGCGATGTGGAAGGCCCGGTCGAAGTCCCGCGCCATGCCCCGCCGCTCGTCGTTGGAGAGCCCGAAGCCGACCACGCCCCGGTCCGCGTAGCGCACCGCAAGGCGGGCGAGGGTGCGGGCGTCCAGCGGATGCTTCATGCGGTTGGCGGCCACCAGGACGCGCATGCCGAGGCCGGTCTCCCGCGCGGTGGCGTCCACCGCGTCCAGGATGATCTCCAGCGCCGGGATCAGACCGCCCAGACGGGGCGCGTACGACGTCGGGTCCACCTGGATCTCCAGCCAGCCCGAGCCGTCCTTCACGTCCTCCTCGGCGGCCTCCCGGACCAGCCGCTGGATGTCCTCCGGCCGACGCAGGCAGGAGCGGGCCGCGTCGTACAGCCGCTGGAAACGGAACCAGCCCCGTTCGTCGGTGGCCCGCAGCTTCGGCGGCTCGCCGCTGGTCAGCGCTTCCGTCAGGGCGTCGGGCAGGCGCACGCCGTACTTGTCGGCCAGTTCGAGCACGGTGCCCGGCCGCATCGAGCCGGTGAAGTGCAGGTGCAGATGGGCTTTCGGCAGCTCAGAGAGGTCACGTACACGCTCCATTCCCAGATCCTGCCGTACGTCCCCGCCGTCCCGGTAGCCGTTTCCCCGTACGTGGTCTTGCTCGCACACAGAAGCGGGCCGCCTCCCGGAGGGGAAACGGCCCGCTTCGCGCGCGCGTGGAGACCGGCGGGGACTAGTCCCGCGCCTCCGCCAGCAGCTTCTGGATGCGGCTCACGCCCTCGACGAGGTCCTCGTCGCCGAGCGCGTACGACAGCCGCAGGTAGCCCGGCGTGCCGAAGGCCTCGCCCGGGACGACCGCGACCTCGGCCTCCTCCAGGATCAGCGCGGCCAGCTCGACCGTGTCCTGCGGACGCTTGCCGCGGATCTCCTTGCCGAGGAGGGCCTTGACCGAGGGGTAGGCGTAGAACGCGCCCTCGGGCTCCGGGCAGACCACGCCGTCGATCTCGTTGAGCATCCGCACGATGGTCTTGCGGCGCCGGTCGAAGGCCTCGCGCATCTTCGCCACGGCCTCCAGGCCGCCGGAGACGGCGGCCAGGGCGGCGACCTGCGCCACGTTGGAGACGTTCGAGGTGGCGTGCGACTGGAGGTTGGTCGCGGCCTTGACGACGTCCTTCGGGCCGATGACCCAGCCCACACGCCAGCCGGTCATGGCGTACGTCTTCGCCACGCCGTTGACCACGATGCACTTGTCGCGCAGCTCCGGCAGGAGCGCCGGCAGCGACACGGACACGGCGTCGCCGTAGACCAGGTGCTCGTAGATCTCGTCGGTCAGCACCCACAGGCCGTGCTCGACGGCCCAGCGGCCGATCGCCTCGGTCTCGGCCTCGGAGTACACCGCGCCGGTGGGGTTGGACGGGGAGACGAAGAGCACGACCTTCGTCTTGTCGGTACGCGCGGCCTCCAGCTGCTCGACCGAGACCCGGTAGCCGGTGGTCTCGTCGGCCACGACCTCCACCGGCACACCGCCGGCGAGACGGATCGACTCCGGGTACGTCGTCCAGTAGGGCGCGGGCACGATGACCTCGTCGCCCGGGTCGAGGATGGCGGCGAACGCCTCGTAGATGGCCTGCTTGCCGCCGTTGGTGACCAGGACCTGCGAGACGTCGGGCTCCCAGCCGGAGTCGCGCAGCGTCTTCGCGGCGATCGCGGCCTTCAGCTCGGGCAGGCCGCCGGCCGGGGTGTAGCGGTGGTACTTCGGGTTCTTGCAGGCCTCGATCGCGGCCTCGACGATGTAGTCGGGGGTCGGGAAGTCCGGCTCACCGGCGCCGAAGCCGATCACCGGCCGCCCGGCGGCCTTCAGGGCCTTGGCCTTGGCGTCCACGGCGAGGGTGGCGGACTCGGAGATCGCGCCGACTCGGGCGGAGACCCGGCGCTCGGTGGGAGGGGTTGCAGCGCTCATGGAGCCCATGCTTCCAGACCGGAAATCTCCCGGGCACATGGGTTTCACAGACTGAACAGCAACGGGTCGAGGCGTGAACACGGGTGCGAATCCGGTCCCCGGCCAGGACGATCTTTGGCCGCAGGGCCCCGGACGGGCGCTTTCTGTTCGACGCCGGGCCGCGGACCACGTACACTCTCACCTCGTTGGCCTTCGGCGCCCGCTGTCCCACCAGGTGCACACCGAGCACCCGGTTGGATGCGGTACGTTGGGGGACACGCAAAGGGTCGTAGCTCAATTGGTAGAGCACCGGTCTCCAAAACCGGCGGTTGGGGGTTCAAGTCCCTCCGGCCCTGCTACACACACCGCCAGGATGTGTGCGCATGTACGTACAGCAATGCACCGCCGTGCGGCTCAGAAACCGGGCGCGGCACGGCCACGACCCGGGACCAGGTGAGGACTATGACGGACGCCGTGGGCTCCATCGACACGCCTGACGCCCAGGACGAGGTGCCGGAGTCCAAGAAGGCCCGCAAGGGCGGCAAGCGTGCCAAGAAGGGCCCGCTGAAGCGCCTCGCCACCTTCTACCGCCAGATCGTCGCGGAACTCCGTAAGGTCGTCTGGCCGACCCGCAATCAGCTGACGTCGTACACCACCGTGGTGATCTTCTTCGTCGCCATCATGATCGCCCTGGTGACCGTGATTGACTATGGACTCAACCACGCGGCCAAGTACGTCTTCGGCTGAGGCAAGAGCGAAGGGCGCCGTGGCACCGGCGCCCGTTTTCGCATGTTCCACCCCTATGTATCCAGGAAGAAGCAGCCATCGTGTCTGACCCGAACCTGAACGACGACGCCACCGAGTCTCGCGGGAACGCTGCCGAGATGGTGGACGACGAGCTCGACATCGTCGAGGGCGCGGACGAGCAGGACGAGTTCGAGGCTGCCGAGGCCGAGTCGGGCGAGCCGGCCGAGGAGGCCGCGCTGCACGCCGAGGACGAGGGCGACGACGCCGAGGAGGCCACCGACGAGGAGGCCGCCGTCGCAGAGGCCGTCGAGGAAGAGCCGGCCGCCCCGGTCGACCCCATCCAGGCCCTGCGCGAGGAACTGCGGTCCCTGCCCGGCGAGTGGTACGTCATCCACACCTACGCCGGTTACGAGAACCGCGTGAAGACCAACCTGGAGCAGCGCGCCGTCTCGCTGAACGTCGAGGACTACATCTTCCAGGCCGAGGTGCCGCAGGAAGAGGTCGTCCAGATCAAGAACGGCGACCGCAAGACGATCAAGCAGAACAAGCTGCCGGGTTACGTCCTGGTCCGCATGGACCTGACCAACGAGTCCTGGGGCGTCGTCCGCAACACCCCGGGCGTCACCGGCTTCGTCGGCAACGCCTACGACCCGTACCCGCTGACCCTGGACGAGATCGTCAAGATGCTCGCTCCGGAGGCCGAGGAGAAGGCCGCCCGCGAGGCCGCCGAGGCCGAGGGCAAGCCCGCCCCGCAGCGCAAGGTCGAGGTCCAGGTGCTGGACTTCGAGGTCGGCGACTCGGTCACCGTCACCGACGGCCCGTTCGCCACGCTGCAGGCGACCATCAACGAGATCAACCCCGACTCGAAGAAGGTCAAGGGCCTGGTCGAGATCTTCGGCCGCGAGACCCCGGTCGAGCTGTCCTTCGACCAGATCCAGAAGAACTAGTTCCTCGCGGAACGGGTTCCGGAACCGGTTCCTTCTGGACGTAACGCTTCCGAGCAGGTCAGGCGGGCTGCCTCAGCCGGTCTGACCTGCTCGGTTTTAGGCCGCGCATCTATACCCGTTATCGTTGTGCGGTATGCCTGCGTCAGGGTCGCGATCCTCGCGCGGGCATGGACCCGAATGAAAGGACCCGGAGAGCAATGCCTCCCAAGAAGAAGAAGGTCACGGGGCTCATCAAGCTCCAGATCAACGCCGGTGCGGCGAACCCGGCTCCGCCGGTCGGCCCCGCGCTGGGTCAGCACGGCGTCAACATCATGGAGTTCTGCAAGGCCTACAACGCCGCGACCGAGTCGCAGCGTGGCTGGGTCATCCCGGTGGAGATCACGGTCTACGAGGACCGTTCCTTCACCTTCGTGACCAAGACGCCGCCGGCCGCGAAGATGATCCTCAAGGCCGCGGGTGTCGAGAAGGGCTCCGGCGAGCCGCACAAGACCAAGGTCGCCAAGATCACCGAGGCGCAGGTCCGCGAGATCGCCCAGACCAAGATGCCCGACCTCAACGCCAACGACCTGGACGCCGCGTCGAAGATCATCGCCGGCACCGCCCGCTCCATGGGCATCACGGTCGAGGGCTGAACCCCACCCCAGCAGTCAATGCGGCCGTGACCGGTCGCACGTGGCAGGGCCTGCTCGGCCCAGGTACCACGACTCCTTTCAGAACACACAGGAGCAAGTTGTGAGCAAGCGCAGCAAGGCTCTCCGCGCTGCGGACGCCAAGGTCGACCGGGAGAAGCTGTACGCCCCGCTCGAGGCCGTCCGTCTCGCCAAGGAGACCTCCACGACCAAGTTCGACGGCACCGTCGAGGTCGCCTTCCGCCTGGGTGTCGACCCGCGCAAGGCCGACCAGATGGTCCGTGGCACCGTTAACCTTCCGCACGGCACCGGTAAGACCGCCCGGGTCCTGGTCTTCGCGACCGGCGACCGTGCCGAGGCCGCGCGTGCCGCGGGCGCCGACATCGTCGGCGCCGACGAGCTGATCGACGAGGTGGCGAAGGGCCGTCTGGACTTCGACGCCGTCGTCGCCACCCCGGACCTCATGGGCAAGGTCGGTCGCCTCGGCCGCGTCCTCGGCCCGCGTGGTCTGATGCCGAACCCGAAGACCGGCACCGTCACCCCCGACACCGCCAAGGCCGTCACCGAGATCAAGGGCGGCAAGATCGAGTTCCGCGTCGACAAGCACTCGAACCTGCACTTCATCATCGGCAAGTCGTCCTTCGACGACAGCAAGCTGGTGGAGAACTACGGCGCCGCGCTGGAGGAGATCCTCCGTCTGAAGCCGTCCGCCGCCAAGGGTCGCTACATCAAGAAGGCCGCCATCAGCACCACGATGGGCCCCGGCATCCCGATCGACCCGAACCGCACCCGCAACCTCCTCGTCGAGGAGGACCCGGCCGCCGTCTGAGCCTCCCGCTCACCCCGGTAGCCGCGTCGGGCACGCGTCACTGAAAGGGCGGGCCCTGCAACCTTCACGGTGCAGGGCCCGTCCTTTCTTTGTGCGACCTTTCGCACGACTGTCAGTGCCCTTGGCTACGGTGCGGGCACACGACTTGCATGGGGGTAGGACAGATGAAGAGCACGACGGCGCGCCGGGTGACCCTTTCCGTGGCGGTGGTCGCGGCACTGACCGGGGTGGCAGCCTGCGGCTCCTCGAGCTCCGGGAAGGGCGGCAAGACGGTCGGCCAGGGCGCGATCCACCTCAGCCCCCTCGCCGCACTGCGCACCGCCGAGCAGTCCACCGACAAGGCGGTCTCGGCCCGGGTGCGCTCCACCACGTCCGTCGGCGACGTGATGTCGATGACGGCGAACGGCGCCCTCACCTGGGGCGACGGCCTCAAGGGCAACCTCACCATCACGTACACCGGCGGCAAGATGGCCGACATGATGCGCCAGGCCGGCACGGCGAAGATGGAGGCCCGCTACCTCCCGGACGCCTACTACGCGCACATGAGCGACACCTTCGCCCAGCACACCGGCGGCAAGCACTGGCTCAAGTACTCGTACGACGACCTCGCCAAGCTCAGCGGCGCCTCCGGCTCGTACATGAAGGACCAGCTGCAGAACTCCACGCCCAACCAGTCCGTGAAGATGCTGCTGGCCTCCGGTGACGTGAAGAAGGTCGGCGAGGAGACGGTCTCCGGCGCCCACACCACGCACTACTCGGGCACCGTGAACGTCGCCGCCCTCGCGGGCAAGAGCAGCAACCTCAGCGCGGACCAGATGTCGGCCCTGAAGAAGCAGCTCAGCCAGGCGGGCGTCACCACCGACACCATCGACATCTGGATCAACGACCAGAACCTGCTGGTGAAGAAGTCCGAGAAGGCCGACACGGCGAACGGCGCCATGAACAGCACCGCCTACTACAGCGACTACGGCGTGAAGGTCTCCGCCGAGGCGCCCCCGGCCGGTGACACCGTCGACTTCGCGAAGATGCTGAAGTCCGGCGACTCCCCGGTGGGCAGCAGCACCGGCTCGGGCACCGTCGGCGGCACCTCTTGAGACCGGAGGAACCCCGAAGGTCCCCGAGGGACGCCCCCGATCCTGCCGACGCGCCGACCGCGCACCGGCACGGCGCTCCTCGGGGCCACGAAGACGCCTCCGTGGGTGCCTCTCGCCGCGTTCCTCGTCCTCACCGCGGCGACCGGCTGCGACGGTGAACACGACGCCGGCCACGGCCGTCGACAAGGCCCCTCGCAGGCCCGTCGGCGGCCGTTCGGGCTGACAGCTGGTCGAGCTACCCAGCCCCCGCGCAGGCCCGGGCGGAAGGACCACGGCTGTGCCCCGTGCCGGCCGCTCACGGGTCGATTTGCTCGGCGGCGCCCCGGTCACGTACTCTCTTGCAGAAGCCAAAGACCGCTGGTCGTTGCCGTGCGCTCGAATGAGGGTGCGGTGGCCGAAGGATCCGCTGAAAAGTGGACGACCCGCGCAGGTGACAGTGGAAGAACTCCCGGAGTGCGCGCGCCGAGCGCGTGTGCGGCCGGTCGAGTCCGCCCCGTGCGCCTGTGCCCGGGGCGTTTCGTTTTTCCCAGTCCTCCTTCGGGTCCGCGCGGTCAGAATCACCCGGAAGGAGGCCGAGGCTCTATGGCGAGGCCCGACAAGGCTGCCGCAGTGGCCGAGTTGACGGAGCAGTTCCGCAACTCCAACGCTGCCGTGCTGACCGAGTACCGCGGTCTCACCGTGGCGCAGCTCAAGAATCTGCGCCGGTCGCTCGGTGAGAACGCCCAGTACGCCGTGGTGAAGAACACGCTGACCAAGATTGCGGCCAACGAGGCCGGGATCACGACGCTGGACGACCTGTTCAACGGTCCGACGGCTGTCGCCTTCGTCACCGGTGACCCGGTGGAGTCGGCGAAGGGTCTCCGTGACTTCGCCAAGGACAACCCGAATCTCGTCATCAAGGGCGGTGTCCTGGAGGGCAAGGCCCTCTCCGCCGACGAGATCAAGAAGCTTGCGGACCTCGAGTCCCGCGAGGTTCTGCTCTCCAAGCTGGCGGGTGCCTTCAAGGGCAAGCAGTCCCAGACTGCTCAGCTCTTCCAGGCGCTTCCCTCGAAGCTCGTCCGCACCGTGGACGCCCTTCGCGCCAAGCAGGACGAGCAGGGCGGTGCCGAGTAATTCGGCTCGCTTTCTGACCTTGGCCGCCTAGCCGGCCCGGGTCGCAGCGGGCCGACGTACGCCCGCCACACCCAGTACATCCGGCACCTGCCGAATTAGTGGAAGGATCGCCCATCATGGCGAAGCTCAGCCAGGAAGACCTGCTCGCGCAGTTCGAGGAGATGACCCTCATCGAGCTCTCCGAGTTCGTGAAGGCGTTCGAGGAGAAGTTCGACGTCACCGCCGCCGCCGCGGTCGCCGTCGCCGGTCCGGCCGGTCCGGCCGCCCCGGCCGAGGCCGTCGAGGAGAAGGACGAGTTCGACGTCGTCCTCACCGGCGCCGGCGAGAAGAAGATCCAGGTCATCAAGGTCGTGCGTGAGCTGACCTCCCTGGGCCTGAAGGAGGCCAAGGACCTCGTCGACGGCACCCCGAAGCCGGTCCTCGAGAAGGTCAACAAGGAAGCCGCCGACAAGGCCGCCGAGGCCCTCAAGGGCGCCGGCGCCTCCGTCGAGGTCAAGTAACACCTCCCGGGCCTCCAGGGCCCGGACGCGCGCCGAGAACGGCCCTGCGGGGCTGTAACGCGACCGCACCGAAGAGCGATCATCCATCCGGGTGGTCGCTCTTCGGCGTGTTCGGAGGGCCGACCGCGGTTGCCTTGCACTCGCCACGGCGAGCGGTATGGTGATCTTCGTCGTGCCTCCGGACGGCCCGGTTCCGGTGGGAGGCCCTTGACGAACCGCACGCAGCGCGCAATTCTCAGGACGCGTCGTCACAAGGATCCGAATCCGAGGCATGGATCGACGGCGAAGAGGGCAGTATCAACGTGCGTTGAGGGCAGCATGCCGAGGGCGTCGAGAAGAGCGGTGAGCACAGCGAGGGTCTCGAAAAACCCGCACTGGACATCAGTGTGCCAAGTGGCTACACTGACCCTTTGCGCTGCCTGTTAGCTGTCCCCTGCCCGTCACCAGGGGTCTGCCCTCACTCGAGCACCGACGACCGAAGCTACCCTGACCTGGGGTTTCCGTCTTTGTGCGCGGGGGAGGGGCCGGCACGCGCGTAGTGAGTCCGAGCCCTCGGAAGGACCCCCTCTTGGCCGCCTCGCGCAATGCCTCGACCGCGAATACGAACAACGGCGCCAGCACCGCCCCGCTGCGCATTTCCTTTGCAAAGATCAAGGAGCCTCTCGAGGTTCCGAACCTGCTCGCGCTGCAGACCGAGAGCTTTGACTGGCTGCTCGGCAACACCGCTTGGCAGAGTCGGGTCGAGGAGGCTCTGGAGAACGGTCAGGACGTCCCCACCAAGTCCGGTCTGGAGGAGATCTTCGAGGAGATCTCCCCGATCGAGGACTTCTCCGGGTCGATGTCCCTGACGTTCCGGGACCACCGCTTCGAGCCGCCGAAGAACTCGATCGACGAGTGCAAGGAGCGCGACTTCACGTACGCGGCCCCGCTCTTCGTCACCGCCGAGTTCACCAACAACGAGACCGGTGAGATCAAGTCCCAGACGGTCTTCATGGGTGACTTCCCGCTCATGACGAACAAGGGCACCTTCGTCATCAACGGCACCGAGCGTGTCGTGGTGTCTCAGCTGGTCCGTTCCCCCGGTGTCTACTTCGACTCCACCATCGACAAGACGTCCGACAAGGACATCTTCTCCGCCAAGATCATCCCGTCCCGGGGTGCCTGGCTGGAGATGGAGATCGACAAGCGCGACATGGTCGGTGTCCGCATCGACCGCAAGCGCAAGCAGTCGGTCACCGTGCTGCTGAAGGCTCTCGGCTGGACGACCGAGCAGATCCTCGAGGAGTTCGGCGACTACGAGTCGATGCGCGCCACCCTGGAGAAGGACCACACCCAGGGCCAGGACGACGCGCTGCTGGACATCTACCGCAAGCTGCGTCCGGGCGAGCCCCCCACGCGTGAGGCCGCGCAGACGCTCCTTGAGAACCTCTACTTCAACCCGAAGCGCTACGACCTCGCCAAGGTCGGCCGTTACAAGGTCAACAAGAAGCTGGGTGCGGACGCTCCGCTCGACGCGGGCATCCTGACCGTCGAGGACATCATCTCGACGATCAAGTACCTGGTGCAGCTGCACGCCGGCGAGACCGAGACCACCGGGGACAACGGCGACGCGATCGTCGTCGAGACCGACGACATCGACCACTTCGGCAACCGTCGTCTGCGCAGCGTCGGCGAGCTCATCCAGAACCAGGTCCGCACGGGTCTGGCGCGTATGGAGCGTGTCGTCCGCGAGCGCATGACGACCCAGGACGTCGAGGCGATCACGCCGCAGACCCTGATCAACATCCGGCCGGTCGTCGCCTCCATCAAGGAGTTCTTCGGCACCAGCCAGCTGTCGCAGTTCATGGACCAGAACAACCCGCTGTCGGGTCTCACCCACAAGCGCCGCCTGTCGGCTCTTGGCCCGGGTGGTCTCTCCCGTGAGCGGGCCGGCTTCGAGGTCCGAGACGTGCACCCCTCGCACTACGGCCGCATGTGCCCGATCGAGACGCCCGAAGGCCCGAACATCGGTCTGATCGGCTCGCTCGCCTCCTACGGCCGGGTCAACGCGTTCGGTTTCGTCGAGACCCCGTACCGCAAGGTCATCGACGGCCAGGTCACCGACGAGGTCGACTACCTGACCGCCGACGAGGAGGACCGCTTCGTCATCGCGCAGGCCAACGCCACGCTCAACGACGACCTGCGCTTCGCCGAGGCCCGCGTGCTCGTCCGCCGTCGTGGCGGCGAGGTCGACTACGTCGGCCCCGAGGACGTGGACTACATGGACGTCTCGCCGCGCCAGATGGTGTCGGTCGCGACCGCCATGATCCCCTTCCTCGAGCACGACGACGCCAACCGTGCCCTCATGGGCGCGAACATGATGCGTCAGGCCGTGCCGCTGATTAAGTCGGAGGCCCCGCTCGTCGGCACCGGCATGGAGTACCGCTCCGCCGTCGACGCCGGCGACGTGGTCAAGGCCGAGAAGGCGGGTGTGGTCCAGGAGGTCTCCGCGGACTACATCACCACGGCCAACGACGACGGCACGTACATCACGTACCGCCTGCACAAGTTCGCCCGGTCCAACCAGGGCACCTCGGTCAACCAGAAGGTCGTCGTCAACGAGGGCGACCGGATCATCGAGGGCCAGGTCCTCGCCGACGGCCCGGCCACCGAGAACGGTGAGATGGCCCTCGGCAAGAACCTGCTCGTGGCGTTCATGCCGTGGGAGGGTCACAACTACGAGGACGCGATCATCCTGTCGCAGCGCCTCGTGCAGGACGACGTCCTCTCCTCGATCCACATCGAGGAGCACGAGGTCGACGCCCGTGACACCAAGCTCGGCCCCGAGGAGATCACCCGGGACATCCCGAACGTCTCCGAGGAGGTCCTCGCCGACCTCGACGAGCGCGGCATCATCCGTATCGGTGCCGAGGTCGTCGCCGGCGACATCCTCGTCGGCAAGGTCACGCCCAAGGGTGAGACCGAGCTGACGCCGGAGGAGCGCCTGCTGCGCGCGATCTTCGGTGAGAAGGCCCGTGAGGTCCGTGACACCTCGCTGAAGGTGCCGCACGGTGAGATCGGCAAGATCATCGGCGTGCGCGTCTTCGACCGTGAGGAGGGCGACGAGCTTCCCCCGGGTGTGAACCAGCTGGTGCGCGTGTACGTGGCGCAGAAGCGCAAGATCACCGACGGTGACAAGCTCGCCGGCCGTCACGGCAACAAGGGTGTCATCTCCAAGATCCTGCCGATCGAGGACATGCCGTTCCTGGAGGACGGCACCCCGGTCGACATCATCCTCAACCCGCTGGGTGTGCCGTCCCGAATGAACCCGGGACAGGTCCTGGAGATCCACCTCGGCTGGCTCGCCAGCCGCGGCTGGGACGTCTCCGGCCTCGCGGAGGAGTGGGCGCAGCGTCTGCAGGCCATCGGCGCCGACCAGGTCGCCCCCGGCACCAACGTCGCCACCCCGGTCTTCGACGGTGCCCGCGAGGACGAGCTGGCGGGTCTGCTGCAGCACACCATCCCGAACCGGGACGGCGAGCGCATGGTGCTCCCGACCGGTAAGGCGCGGCTGTTCGACGGCCGTAGCGGTGAGCCGTTCCCGGACCCGATCTCGGTCGGCTACATGTACATCCTGAAGCTGCACCACCTGGTCGACGACAAGCTGCACGCCCGCTCGACCGGTCCGTACTCGATGATCACCCAGCAGCCGCTGGGTGGTAAGGCGCAGTTCGGTGGCCAGCGCTTCGGTGAGATGGAGGTGTGGGCACTCGAGGCCTACGGCGCCGCGTACGCCCTCCAGGAACTGCTGACCATCAAGTCCGACGACGTCACCGGCCGCGTGAAGGTCTACGAGGCCATCGTCAAGGGCGAGAACATCCCCGAGCCCGGCATCCCCGAGTCCTTCAAGGTCCTCATCAAGGAGATGCAGTCGCTCTGCCTGAACGTGGAGGTGCTGTCCAGCGACGGTATGTCCATCGAGATGCGTGACACCGACGAGGACGTCTTCCGCGCTGCGGAGGAGCTCGGCATCGACCTGTCCCGGCGCGAGCCGAGCAGCGTCGAAGAGGTCTGACGGGAGTCCGGCGGGACCCTGACCCACAAGGGCCCCGCCGACCCCCAGGCCCCCGTTTCAGACCACAGACTTACGACCCTGAGAGGGATTGACGCATAGTGCTCGACGTCAACTTCTTCGACGAGCTCCGGATCGGCCTGGCCACCGCTGACGACATTCGCCAGTGGAGCCACGGTGAGGTCAAGAAGCCCGAGACCATCAACTACCGCACCCTCAAGCCCGAGAAGGACGGACTCTTCTGCGAGAAGATCTTCGGTCCGACCCGGGACTGGGAGTGCTACTGCGGCAAGTACAAGCGCGTCCGTTTCAAGGGCATCATCTGCGAGCGCTGTGGCGTCGAGGTCACGCGCGCCAAGGTGCGCCGTGAGCGGATGGGCCACATCGAACTGGCCGCGCCCGTCACGCACATCTGGTACTTCAAGGGTGTCCCCTCGCGCCTCGGCTACCTGCTGGACCTGGCGCCCAAGGACCTCGAGAAGGTCATCTACTTCGCGGCGTACATGATCACGTACGTCGACGAGGAGCGCCGTACCCGCGACCTGCCCTCCCTGGAGGCGCATGTCTCGGTCGAGCGCCAGCAGATCGAGAACCGCCGCGACGCCGACCTGGAGGCCCGCGCCAAGAAGCTCGAGGCCGACCTGGCCGAGCTGGAGGCCGAGGGTGCCAAGGCCGACGTGCGCCGCAAGGTGCGCGAGGGCGCCGAGCGCGAGATGAAGCAGCTGCGCGACCGCGCGCAGCGCGAGATCGACCGTCTCGACGAGGTGTGGAACCGGTTCAAGAACCTCAAGGTCCAGGACCTCGAGGGCGACGAGCTGCTCTACCGCGAGCTGCGCGACCGCTTCGGCACGTACTTCGACGGCTCGATGGGTGCCGCGGCGCTGCAGAAGCGCCTGGAGTCCTTCGACCTCGAGGAGGAGGCCGAGAAGCTCCGCGAGATCATCCGCACCGGCAAGGGCCAGAAGAAGACCCGTGCGCTCAAGCGCCTGAAGGTCGTCTCCGCGTTCCTGCAGACGTCCAACAGCCCCAAGGGCATGGTCCTGGACTGCGTCCCGGTCATCCCGCCGGACCTGCGTCCGATGGTGCAGCTGGACGGTGGCCGCTTCGCGACCTCCGACCTGAACGACCTGTACCGCCGTGTGATCAACCGCAACAACCGTCTGAAGAGGCTCCTGGACCTCGGTGCCCCGGAGATCATCGTCAACAACGAGAAGCGCATGCTTCAGGAGGCTGTTGACGCCCTCTTCGACAACGGTCGTCGCGGTCGCCCGGTGACGGGCCCCGGCAACCGCCCGCTGAAGTCCCTCAGCGACATGCTGAAGGGCAAGCAGGGCCGTTTCCGTCAGAACCTGCTCGGCAAGCGAGTCGACTACTCGGCGCGTTCCGTCATCGTCGTCGGCCCGCAGCTGAAGCTGCACCAGTGCGGTCTGCCCAAGGCCATGGCCCTTGAGCTGTTCAAGCCGTTCGTGATGAAGCGCCTGGTCGACCTGAACCACGCGCAGAACATCAAGAGCGCCAAGCGCATGGTGGAGCGCGGCCGTACGGTCGTGTACGACGTCCTCGAAGAGGTCATCGCCGAGCACCCGGTCCTGCTGAACCGTGCTCCCACCCTGCACCGCCTCGGCATCCAGGCCTTCGAGCCGCAGCTGGTCGAGGGCAAGGCCATCCAGATCCACCCGCTCGTCTGCACCGCGTTCAACGCGGACTTCGACGGTGACCAGATGGCCGTGCACCTGCCGCTGTCCGCGGAGGCGCAGGCCGAGGCCCGCATCCTGATGCTGTCCTCGAACAACATCCTCAAGCCGGCCGACGGCCGTCCGGTGACGATGCCGACCCAGGACATGGTCCTCGGTCTGTTCTTCCTCACCACCGACGGCGAGCTGCGTGACACCAAGGGCGAGGGCCGGTCCTTCGGCTCCACGGCCGAGGCGATCATGGCGTTCGACGCCGGCGAGCTCGCGCTGCAGTCCGCGGTCGACATCCGCTTCCCGGTGGGCACCATCCCGCCGCGCGGCTGGACCCCGCCGGCGCAGGAGGAGGGCGAGCCGGAGTGGCAGCAGGGTGACACCTTCCGCCTGCGGACGACCCTGGGCCGCGCGCTCTTCAACGAGCTGCTGCCCGAGGACTACCCGTTCGTCGACTACTCGGTGGGCAAGAAGCAGCTCTCCGAGATCGTCAACGACCTGGCCGAGCGCTACCCCAAGGTCATCGTGGCGGCGACGCTCGACAACCTGAAGGCGGCGGGCTTCTACTGGGCGACCCGTTCCGGCGTCACCGTGGCCATCTCCGACGTCGTCGTTCCCGAGGCGAAGAAGGAGATCGTCAAGGGCTACGAGGCGCAGGACGAGAAGGTCCAGAAGCAGTACGAGCGCGGTCTGATCACCAAGGAAGAGCGCACTCAGGAGCTCATCGCGATCTGGACCAAGGCGACCAACGAGGTCGCCGAGGCGATGAACGAGAACTTCCCCAAGACGAACCCCATCTTCATGATGGTTGACTCGGGTGCCCGAGGAAACATGATGCAGATGCGTCAGATCGCCGGTATGCGTGGTCTGGTGTCGAACGCGAAGAACGAGACCATCCCGCGTCCGATCAAGGCCTCGTTCCGTGAGGGTCTGTCCGTGCTGGAGTACTTCATCTCCACGCACGGTGCCCGTAAGGGTCTGGCGGACACCGCTCTGCGTACCGCCGACTCGGGTTACCTCACCCGTCGTCTGGTCGACGTCTCCCAGGACGTCATCATCCGCGAGGAGGACTGCGGCACCGACCGTGGCCTCAAGCTCAAGATCGCGGTCCGCGAGGCGGACGGCGCGCTGCGCAAGGCGGACGACGTCGAGACGTCCGTGTACGCGCGCTGCCTCGCCGAGGACATCGTGGTCGACGGCCAGGTGCTGGCCCCGGCCGGCACCGACCTGGGCGACGTCCTCATCGAGGAGCTCGTCGGCCGTGGCGTCGAGGAGGTCAAGACCCGCTCGGTCCTGACCTGCGAGTCCGCCGTCGGTACCTGCGCGATGTGCTACGGCCGTTCGCTGGCCACCGGCAAGCTGGTCGACATCGGTGAGGCGGTCGGCATCATCGCCGCCCAGTCCATCGGTGAGCCCGGTACCCAGCTGACGATGCGTACCTTCCACACCGGTGGTGTGGCCGGTGACGACATCACCCAGGGTCTGCCGCGTGTCGTCGAGCTCTTCGAGGCCCGTACCCCGAAGGGTGTCGCCCCGATCTCCGAGGCCTCCGGCCGCGTGCGGATCGAGGAGACCGAGAAGACGAAGAAGCTCGTCGTCACCCCGGACGACGGCAGCGACGAGACGGCGTTCCCGATCTCGAAGCGCGCCAAGGTCCTGGTCCGCGAGGGCGACCACGTCGAGGTCGGCCAGCAGCTCACCGTGGGTGCCACCAACCCGCACGACGTGCTGCGCATCCTGGGTCAGCGTGCCGTCCAGGTCCACCTGGTCGGCGAGGTCCAGAAGGTCTACAACTCGCAGGGTGTGTCGATCCACGACAAGCACATCGAGATCATCATCCGGCAGATGCTCCGCCGCGTGACGATCATCGAGTCGGGCGACGCCGAGCTGCTGCCCGGTGAGCTGGTCGAGCGCTCGAAGTTCGAGACCGAGAACCGTCGTGTGGTCCAGGAGGGCGGTCACCCGGCCTCCGGTCGTCCGCAGCTGATGGGTATCACCAAGGCCTCGCTGGCGACGGAGTCCTGGCTGTCGGCCGCCTCCTTCCAGGAGACGACCCGAGTCCTGACGGACGCGGCGATCAACGCCAAGTCCGACAGCCTCATCGGCCTCAAGGAGAACGTCATCATCGGTAAGCTCATCCCGGCCGGTACGGGTCTGTCCCGCTACCGCAACATCCGGGTCGAGCCGACCGAGGAGGCCAAGGCCGCGATGTACTCGGCCGTCGGCTACGACGACATCGACTACTCGCCGTTCGGCACCGGCTCCGGCCAGGCCGTTCCGCTGGAGGACTACGACTACGGTCCGTACAACCAGTAAGCGAGCAGCATGAAGGGCGGCCACTCCATGACGGGGTGGCCGCCCTTCGGCGTGTCCGGGGAGCGTCAGCGGCGCAGGCCCAGATAGGGCTCCAGGGCGCTCAGCCGGGTGTGGTGGTCCGGGTGGGTGGACAGCAGTCTGGCCAGGGTTCCGGGTTCCTTGAACCGCTGGCCCTGCGCGGTCAGGGCCGCCTTCGTCGCGGCCTCCTCGGCCTGGAAGTGGTGCAGCACCTCGGCCAGGTGCCGGGCGAAGCCCAGCTCGGCGGCCTGCTGGTCGGCGCGCAGCTCGCCGCGCCGGCCCGCGTACGCCAGCAGGTACGGGGCGACCACGAGCGGGATCGTCACGTACCAGGCGGTGACGAACGCGGCGACGACCATCAGCCCCATGAAGAGGATCAGGAACCCGGTGGCCGCCATGGAGAAGACGCTGGCGACCGCGATCGCGAACCGGGCCAGCGCCCGGGTCACCGCCCAGGCGATGCGGCCGGGCAGCGAGTACCAGTAGCCGAGCAGACCGGCCCAGGCATGGCCGCCGGTGTGGTGTCCCAGCTCGTGCGCGAGTACGGCGGCCAGGTTGCTGCTCGGTATGCGGTTCAGGGAGTAGGTCGTGACGCCGACGACATGGCCGGCCACCGCCGCCGCGTTCAGCTCGTCGCTGTTCTCCACCATCAGCTCGTACGTGCCCGGCTCGATGCCCGCGCGGGCGGTCACCTCGTTCCAGACGGGCTCCAGCCGGGCCCGCTCCTCCTGGGTGGGCAGACGGAGCTTGAGCACGTGCCGGGCGAAGGCCAGCTCGGTCGGCCGGTGGAACACGAGCAGGCCGGAGGCGACCCAGGCGAGGATCACCAGCGTCCCCATGACGCTGCCGAGTATGCCGAGCGCGAGGGAGCTGACCAGGGCCAGGCTCACCAGGGCCCCGGGCAGCTGCACCGCCAGCCGCCCGATCGCCGTGGCGTCGGCCCCGCGCTGATGCTCGGCGACGTGCCGGCGCGCACCGAGGTGGCGGTAGTCGAGGTCGTCCGGAGCGGGCTCGGGGGCCTGCGGCGGAAGCGGCGCGGCGGACTGCGGGGGAGCGGGGTGGCCGGGGACGGCCTGGTGCGGCAGATGCGGAGGCAGCCCCGTGGCCGGTACCCCCGCGGCGCCGGCGGAGGCCCCCGCCGGAGCCGGCCCGCCCGGGTACGTCGGTGCCTGGGCCGGATAGGCCGGGGGCGCGGCGAGATGCGAGGCCGCCTCGGCCGGGTAGGCCGGGGGAGCGGTGGGGTGCCCCTGAGCGGTGGCGGGGTACTGCGGGGCGGCCGTGGGGTACGCGGGTCCGCCGGGGTACTGCGGCGGGGCGGCGGAGGGTGCTGCCGGGTACGGCGAGTGGCCCTGCTCGCCGGGGTACTGCGGCGGGACGGCGGGCGGTGCCGTCGGATACTGCGGAGCGGCCGTGGAGTGGGCGTGCTCGCCGGGATACTGCGGCGGCGCGGCGGGCGATGTCGTCGGGTGCTGCGGGGCGGCCGTGGGGTACGCGGGTCCGCCCGGGTACGGCGGTGGGCCGGAGGACGGTGCCGTGGGGTACGCGGGCTCGCCCGGGTACGGCGGCGGGGCGGCCGACGGCGCCGCCGGGTAGGCGGGCGGGGCCGGAACCGTGGCCTCGGGGCGCGGTGGCTCCGGGTACGGCGGTGGTGCGGACGTGTCCGGCGGCTGGGACATGAGCGGGGCTCCTTGGAGTACGGGGACGTCAGCCGATGAGCGTGGCGGTGGGCAGCAGCAGGGCGCCGGCGCAGAAGGCGATCAGGCCGGTACGGATCCACCGGTGCTTGGACGCGGCGATCCGGCTGTTCTCGGCGAGTGCGGCCAGCAGGCCGGCCGCGGGGTCCCGGTCGGTGTCGGCGAGCGCCTCGGCCAGCCGCCCCGCCCGTACCGCCTGGTGGATGTCGCCGAAGTAGCACAGCGGGCGTCCCTCGGCCCACGACCCCGAGCGATAGCGGGGCAGTACGGCGAGCAGCAGCGCGAGCAGCGACAGGGCCAGCCCCGTCGCCCCGGCCCACCACAGGCCGGTCCCGGGCGCGGAGAGCCGGCTCGGCGACCAGTCCCGCCCGGCGACCAGCCCGGTGAACACGCCGGCCGTCATGCCCAGTGCCGCCACC
>NZ_JBSGDB010000132.1:0-20208 GCF_053602155.1 Streptomyces sp. NPDC004561 | reverse complement strand
CCCTGGCGCGGCAGTTCCACGAGGTGGACCGGCTGTCGTCGTTCTTCGACCTGGTGCAGCAGGACCCGGTGGTCTCCCAGGTGAAGCTGATCGCCAGCCGTGGTTCGTGGCGTTGGCCCAGGTCGTGGCGTCCACCTGGTTCGCCGTGACGGTCTGGTAGTTGACGCCGTCGACGTAGAAGCGGATCGCCTCGGGGCTCACCGAGCGGTCCCACTCCATGGTGTAGGTGTGGAAGCCCGACTGGCAGGTGGTGTTGGGGCACGCGACGGAGTTGCCGAGGCCCGTGGTCTCGTTGCAGGGGCCGCCGGGGTTGGTGCCGCAGTGCATGGTGGCCCACGTCTTGTTCAGGCCCTGGACGTTCTCCATGATGTCCAGCTCGCCGACGCCCGGCCAGTTCTGGTAGTTGCCGCGGAAGGGCGCGCCCAGCATCCAGAACGCCGGCCAGTACCCGGCGGCCGCGTTGCCGGTCACGTCGGGCATCTGGATGCGGGCCTCCACGCGCAGCTTGCCGCCCGCCGGGGGCTGGAAGTCGGTGCGGGTGGTCTCGATGCGGCCGGAGGTCCAGTTGCCGCCGCCGTCGCGGCGCGGGGTGATGAGCAGGTCGCCGCTGCCGTCGAGTGAGACGTTGTTCGTGCTGGAGGTCATCGACTCGACCTCGCCGGTGCCCCAGTTGGCGGCCCCGCCCGGGTAGGAGGTCCCGGTGTCGTACTGCCAGTCGGAGGTGTTGACACCGGAGCCGGCCGCGCCGTTGAAGTCGTCCAGGAAGACCTGCGTCCAGCCCGAGGGCGGGGCGGGGGCGGAGGCGTCCGCGGGGGCGGACGCGGCGGTGGCGACGGCCGCGGCCAGGCCGAGCGTGGCGACGACGGCGACGAGCGTGCGCCGCAGGGAGCGGGGTCTGGGTATGCCGGAGGATTCGCTCATGGGGAGGCCTCTCGGGTATGGGGGTGTGCGGGAGTCCTCGACGAGCGCTCCGACGCTCTTTGAGAGCGCTCTCAAGGTGCGGCCAATGTGCTCCCAGGCCTCTCCGCCGTCAAGACTTAAAACAAACAAAGTCCTTTCTTTGCAGGCGAGTTCACCCGGTGAAGGGGAAGCTCGCCGGGTGAAGCCGCCCGTATCGGATCGGGTGCGGTCCTATCGTGGCGGGGGTACGGCCATCCCCCGACCGAGGAGAGCGCATGGACGGCACTCCGGCCCGCGTCGTCGAGGCGGCGTTCCGCCACTACCGGGCGCAGGACCGCGAGGCCGCGCTGCCGCTCTACGCCGACGACTTCACCTTCACCAGCCCGCAGGACGACCACATCGGCAAGGCGGCCTTCTTCGAGCGCTGCTTCCCCACCGCGGGCCGGTTCGCCGAGCAGCGGATCCTGCACCTCGTCGCCGCCGACGAGGAACTGGTGTTCGTCCAGTACGAGTACGAGCTGACCGCGGGCGGCCGGTACCGCAACGTCGAGGCGATCACCGTGCGGGACGGGCTCATCCGCGAGGTCCAGGTCTACTTCGGCGGCAGGGTGTGAACGAGCCCGGCCGCCCGGCTCACCGCGCACCCGCCGCCGGCCGCACCGCGGGGACCAACGCCGGTACCCGGGCGCCCTCGTAGGGCACCACGACCGAATCGTGCAGGATCCTCCGGCTAGGCCGCGAGTCCGGTCCGTCGGCTGCGTGGCCCGGGCACCGTTGCGGGGCGCGCCGGGAGGCTCTCGGTGCCGAGCGCCGGGAGCCGGGAGGGTACGGCCGCCCGCAGGCGGATCCGGGGCGCGCACAGCTCCGTACCGCGCGGCGTCCCGGGCTCGGCCTCGGCCGTCGTCACCCGGAGCGTCAGCCACGCCTCGCCGCCGTCCTTCGGCAGCTCCAGCGGCAGCGGCACGGCCGCGGTCTCGCCCGGCCGCAGCTCGGGCAGCTCGGCCGGCGCGGTCAGTGTGCGGCCGTCCGCCAGGGACAGCTCCCAGGACGCCGCCAGCCCGCCGAGGCCCCGGAGCCGCCGGTGGTTCGCGAGGACGATGCCCTCGTGCCGGTAGCACTCGATACCGACCTGAGCCGCGCTCTCCCGGTGCTCGTACCGGCCCCGGGAGTACGCCCGGCGACGTCCGGGTGCGGCGGCACCGTCGTACGGGCCGGTGCCGTCGCGTCCGCTCACTCTTCCCTCGCTCACGTGCCGCAGGATGCCCGGGTCCCGGAACCCGTGGATGAAGCCGCCCTGAAGGACCGGGATGGACTCGATGTCCGGGCGGTGGTCGCCGGCGGCCGGGAGGAGCCGGGCCCCGGGGTGATGCAGGATGACGCGTAGTGTTCGCGGTGTCCGGCGGGAGAGGTGCCGAGGTGAAGCTGACGATTCTGGGCGGTGGCGGGTTCCGGGTGCCGCTGGTGTACGGCGCGCTGCTGACCGACCGCGCCGAGGGGCGGGTCACCGAGGTCGTCCTGCACGACCTGGACGACGGCCGGCTGCGCGCGGTGAGCCGCGTCCTGTCCGAACAGGCCGCCGGTGTGGCGGGCGCTCCCCGGGTGACCGCCACCACCGACCTCGACGAGGCGCTGCGCGGCGCGGACTTCGTCTTCTCCGCGATCCGCGTCGGCGGCCCGGAGGGGCGGGCGGACGACGAGCGGGTGGCGCTCGCCGAGGGCGTGCTCGGGCAGGAGACGGTCGGCGCGGGCGGGATCGCCTACGGTCTGCGCACCGTGCCCGTCGCGGTCGACATCGCCCGCCGCGTGGCCCGCCTGGCCCCCGACGCCTGGGTCATCAACTTCACGAACCCGGCCGGGCTGGTCACCGAGGCCATGTCCCGGCACCTCGGCGACCGCGTCATCGGCATCTGCGACTCCCCGGTCGGTCTCGGCCGCCGCATCGCCCGCGTCCTCGGCGCCGATCCGAAGGAGGCCTTCGTCGACTACGTCGGCCTCAACCACCTCGGCTGGGTCCGCGGCCTGAGCGTCGCCGGACGCGACGAACTCCCGCGCCTGCTCGCCGATCCCGCGCTGCTCGGCTCCTTCGAGGAGGGCAGGCTCTTCGGCGCCGACTGGCTCCGGTCCCTGGGCGCCGTCCCCAACGAGTACCTGCACTACTACTACTTCAACCGCGAGACCGTCCGCGCCTACCAGGAGGCGGAGCGGACCCGTGGCGCGTTCCTGCGCGACCAGCAGGCCCGCTTCTACCAGGAGGCCCGGCGCGCGGACGTCTCCGCCCTGGCGGCCTGGGACCGCACCCGGGCCGAGCGCGAGGCCACCTACATGTCCGAGAACCGCGAGACGGCGGGCGCGGGCGAACGCGAGGCCGACGACCTCTCCGGCGGCTACGAGAAGGTGGCCCTCGCCCTGATGCGGGCGATCGCCCGCAACGAGCGGACGACGCTGATCCTGAACGTGCGCAACGGCGGCACCCTGGCCGCGCTCGACGCCGCCGCCGTCATCGAGGTCCCCTGCCTGGCCGACGCCAACGGTGCCCACCCGGTCGCGGTCGGCCCGCTGCCCGGGCACGCGACCGGCCTGGTCTGCGCGGTCAAGGCGGTGGAGCGTGAGATCCTCTCCGCCGCCGAGTCCGGGTCCCGTACGACGGCGGTGAAGGCCTTCGCACTGCACCCGCTGGTCGACTCCGTGACCGTGGCCCGCAGGCTGGTCGAGGGATACACCGCGGTCCACCCGGGTCTCGCCTACCTCAAGTAGGCGGCCGGCCGGCCGTCGGCTCCGGGCCGGGCCTACAGCGGCAGGGCCTCCGGCGCCGAGGTCGTCTGCACCGGTACCGGTACCGGAAGGACGACCTCGGGCGACTCGACCCGCTGTCGCGGAAGCGCCACGGGCAGCAGCGGACGCGGGCCCGACACCACCGTGTAGTCCTGTCCGAGGAACGGCGGCTCGAGGACCCCGGGGTCCTCGCCCAGCGCCAACTGCACCGCCGCCCAGGGGGCGTTCACCCCGCAGAGCGACAGCTGGTGCAGGCCGCCCGCGGGCCGGGTGTTGACGTCGAGCAGCACCGGACGGTCGCCGAACATGCGGAACTGGATGTTGGACAGGTAGTGCAGTCCGAAGCCCTCGGCGATCAGCCGGGCCGGCGCCAGCCACCGCTCGTCCAGGGTGAAGCCCCGCCGGCGGCCGTTCTTCGTGCGGCCCACCGCGAGCCGCACCCGGTTGTCGGGCCCGGCCAGACAGTCGACGGACACCTCCGGCTGCTCCAGGCGCGGCATCACCAGCCAGTCCACCGGCTCCTCGGCCCGCCGCAGCGCCTCGACGACGAGGTCCAGCTGCACATACGGACCGGGGAAACCTTCGAGGTGGGTGAGCGAGAACGGGGCCCGGGTGACCACCCGGAAGCCGACCCCGCCGGCACCGGCGGCCGGCTTGAAGCACGCCTTGTGCCCGGCGGCCTCCAACTCCTCGACCGCGGCGAGCAGTTCGTCCGCCGTGCGCACCCGCCACCACGGCGGCACCGGGACGCCCACCGAGCGGACCGCCTCGTACGCGGTGGCCTTGTCCTCGAACACGGCGACCGCCTCGGGCGTCGGCGCCAGCAGGGCCGTGCCCGCCGCGGCGAACTCCGCGCGGTGCGCGACGATCGCGGCCTGGTGCAGCCGGGGCACGAACACGTCGATGCCGCGCCGGACGCACTGGTCGAGGGCGTACTCGACGTACGCGGCGGGGGAAAGGCCCTCCGGCTCCAGGTCGGCCGTGTCGGCGGCGGCCAGCACGGGGGAGTCGGCGTCGCCGTGCGTGGCATGGATCTCGACCGCGCGATCGCTGGGATTTCTGCGCAGCTGATCCATGAAGAACACGTTCTCCGCGTACGTGCGGTTGAGCCAGACGCGTACGCGAGAGAACATGCAGGCCGCCTTTCAGGGTCCAGGGTGTGTGGGCAGGACTCGGCGGCCCGTGCCCGGGCAGGAGGGAGGAAGGGACACCAAACGGCCCTGTGCGAAGGGAGATGAGGGGCGCCGGTGTTGGGGCGATCATACGGCTTTCGAAGGGCCCCGCGTGCAACACGGATGTTACGGATTGGCGGTGGCCGTCCACCGGCCGGCCATGTCCGTCCCGCGCCCCCGGCGCCGCCCGCGAGGATCTTCGCCGGCGCACCGCCCGAGGCCCTGACACGAGGCCGGGAGGCCCCTTGTCCCCCGGTCCCCGGATGTGTTCTTGTGGAGCCGGTGAGCCGATGATCGGAAGGGGCGTGCGGTGGAGTCGACGGCCGGGGCCGGACAGCTGCTGGCCATCAGCGACCTGCACATCACCTATCCGGAGAACCGCGCCCTCGTCGAGGAGATGCACCCGGGCAGCGACGAGGACTGGCTGATCGTCGCCGGTGACATCGCGGAGACCGTCGCCGACATCCGCTGGACCCTCGCCACACTCGCGGGCCGCTTCCGCAAGGTGCTGTGGGCGCCCGGCAACCACGACCTGTGGACCCACCCCAGGGACACCGTCACCCTGCGGGGCGTCGCCCGCTACGAGCACCTGGTCGAGGTCTGCCGGGAACTCGGCGTGGTCACGCCCGAGGACCCCTACCCGGTGTGGCAGGGCCCCGGCGGCCCGGTCGCCGTCGCCCCGCTGTTCCTGCTCTACGACTACTCGTTCCTGCCCGCCGGCTGCGCCACCAAGGCCGAGGGCCTGGCCTACGCGGAGAGCACGGGCATCGTCTGCAACGACGAGTACCTGCTGCACCCCGACCCCTATCCGACCCGTGAGGCGTGGTGCCGGGCACGGGTCGCCGAGACCGAACGGCGGCTCGCCGCGCTGCCCGCGGACCTGCCGACGGTGCTGGCCAACCACTACCCGCTGGACCGGCACCCGACCGAGGTCCTGTGGCACCCCGAGTTCGCCATGTGGTGCGGCACCGAGCTGACCGCCGACTGGCACCGCAGGTTCCGCGTCGCCACCATGGTCTACGGGCATCTGCACATACCCCGCACCACCTGGCACGACGGAGTCCGCTTCACCGAGGTCTCCGTGGGATACCCCCGTGAGTGGCGCGGGCGCCCGGAACCGCCGGGAAGGCTGCGCCGCATCCTGCCGATGGAGGTCGAAGCAGGTGATCGAGGAGCTGCTCCCGGAGTCGGTCGTGGCCGTGGAGGCACACCGTGACGACCCGCTGTGGGACGCCCCGCTCTACCCGGAGGAGGAGGCGCTCGTCGCGCGCGCCGTGGCCAAGCGGCGCCGCGAGTTCGCCGCCGTACGCGGCTGCGCCCGGCGCGCCATGGAGAAGCTCGGCGTCCCGGCCCAGCCCGTCGTCAGCGGCGAGCGGGGCGCCCCGCAGTGGCCCGCAGGACTCGTCGGCAGCATGACCCACTGCGACGGCTACTGCGCCGCCGCCCTGGTCCGCGCCACCGACCTGGCGTCCCTCGGCATCGACGCCGAACCGCACGGGCCGCTTCCGGAGGGCGTCGGCCCCTCCGTCTTCCTGCCCGCCGAGACCGAGCGGCTCACCCGGCTCGCGCGGCAGCGGCCCGCCGTGCACTGGGACCGGATCCTGTTCAGCGCCAAGGAGTCGGTCTACAAGGCGTGGTACCCCCTCACGCGCAAATGGCTGGACTTCTCCGAGGCCGACATCGCCCTGCACCCGGGCCCCGACGGCTCGGCGAGCGGCACCCTGCGCGCCGAACTCCTGGTCCCCGGCCCCCGGGTCGGCGACCGCCGGCTGCAGGTCTTCGACGGCCGCTGGGCCGTACGGGACTCCGTGGTGACCACCTCCGTCGTCGTACCGCATCCCTGACGGGGAACGGCCGCCCTCGCCGCACCTCGGTGCGGGGACGACGGCGGAGGCGGTCCGGTGTCACCCGTGGTGATCAGGCGGGCGGGCACCACTCGCCCAGGAGCCGGAAGAACTCCGCCTCGTTGCCCACCAGTCCCGCCCGCTCCAGCGCCGTGTCCGCCTCGGCGAGCACGGCGGGCGGGACGACGACGGGCCGGGCGCCGTCGGGTGGCCCGTCGAAGGAGGCGCGCACCGTGTGCAGCAGCCGCAGATAGGCCTGGACGGCGGTGCGCTCGCGGTCGGTCAGTACGGCGGTGGGCATCGGTCGGCTCTCCCCGAATAGGCGTCACGGTCGCGCGCCCTACGAGCGCACACCACCAGCTTGCCGCCCACCACTGACAACGCCGTCCGGCCCCGCCCCGGTTCGCCCGCTTGGCGGGGTGGAACCGCACCCGGAGCGCCGGTCAGTTCTCGGGCCGCTTGACGCTCTCCAGGAGCATGTCGAGCCACTCCGCGACCTTGTCGCGGTGCTGGTCGGTGGGCAACTGCGCGGCCCGCCAGGCGATTCCGCGCACCCCGTGATCCTGCAGCAGCCGCTCCAGCGGGTCCTGGGCGGCCTCCGCCGCGGCCCGCTCGCGGTCGGCGAGCTTCTGCAGCAGCTCCTGCTCGGTGCGCTGGAGCGCGCCCGCGAGCGCCTCGGGGTCCTCCGCGGTCAGGAAGCCCGCGTGCACCCGGAAGAACCGCTGCAGCGCGTCGCAGTGCTCCATGGTGGGCCGCCGGTCGCCGTTGATCAGGGCGCCGGCCTGCTGCCGGGACATGCCCGCGCCGTCGGCGATCTCCTGCTGGGTGTACTTGCGGCCGTTGGGCTTCAGCCGGCTGCGGCGCAACAGGTCCAGGCGCTGCAGGAACCGTGCCTGCACGTCCGGTTCGCCCGCGGGCCGGCCGCTCAGCAGGGCCTTGACCACCGGCTCCGGGACACCGCAGGCGACCGAGAGCCGGGCGACGTCGAAGACCTCGGCGTGCGGCACGCCGAGCCGCTCGGCTAGCGCGGTGACGCGGGCGACGGCGGCCGGCAGCCGGGCGGTCGCCGAGGCGTCCGGATCCTCGTAGCCTTCCGTCACCGACAGAACTCCTACGTCTCTCAGAGGGCAACAGGTGCGTCCGTGCTTCCCGCATGCTCGGTACCAGGACCGACGGTCGCCGTGAACTTCCCGGAGAGTAGCCGGTGCCTCGAACTCACATCCAGGTGTCGCCACAACTGTGGCGAATTTCAGCCGTCAACCGGCATGAAATGCCACGATAGTTGACACCGATCGTGGCGGGGAAGCAGGATCGCATCGCCGCGTGAAGGCCGCAGAGGCAAGAGGGGTGACCTCCCGATGGCACATCAGGCAGGAGGGCAGCGGCCGGCACCGCGGCCCGTCCCCGAGACCTCCGAGACCCAGGCGTACCTGCAGGACTACGCCGCGCTGCTGGAATCCCTGCCGTTCCCGTCCCTGGTCGTCGACCACCGCTGGAACGTGGTGATGGCCAACGGCGCGTTCGGGACGCTCTTCCGTGGCGTCGGCCCGCATCCGACGGCCATGCCCGGGGAGAACTTCCTCCGGTTCGTCCTGTTCCACCCGGACGCGGGGCATGTCCTCGGGGACCACGAGGCGGGGTGGTGCCTGCCGATGCTGGCCCATCTGAAGGGGGCGCTGGAGCGGTACGGCCACGACCCCGAACTCCAGGCGGTCCGCCGGGACATCGCCCAGGACCCGATCATGGAGGCCGCGTACCGGCAGGGGCTGCCGCACTGGATCCACGCCGTCGGCGAGGCGGCGACCCGGCTCGACGGAGCCGTCCGGCTGCTGCGCCACCCCGACCCGCGCCGGGGGGCGACCGAGTGCCGCGTCGTCGACGAGACCCCGGGGACCCTGCGGGAGCTGGGCTACCTGCGCCTGACGATGGTCCTCCGCGACCCCCGCCGCCCCACGACCCCCGCCCGTCGCCCCCGCCGTCCCCGCACCACTTCCGGCCATCTGACGGTCGTACCGCCACCCGAGGACTGACACCGGGAGAGACGTCCTTACGCAAATAACTTGCATAACTTGCGCTAGGCTTGCGTTCATGACGCGACGACTTGCGGAAGTGGCGAAGAAGGTCGGGGTCAGCGAGGCCACGGTCAGCCGGGTGCTCAACGGGAAGCCGGGAGTGTCCGAGGCCACCCGGCAGGCGGTGCTGACGGCTCTGGACGTGCTCGGCTACGAGCGCCCGACGCAGCTGCGCGGCGAACGCGCCCGCCTCGTCGGCCTGGTCCTGCCGGAGTTGCAGAACCCCATCTTCCCGGCGTTCGCCGAGGTCATCGGCGGTGCGCTCGCCCAGCTGGGGCTCACCCCGGTGCTGTGCACACAGACCAAGGGCGGGGTCTCGGAGGCGGACTACGTCGAACTGCTGCTCCAGCAGCAGGTCTCCGGCGTCGTCTTCGCCGGCGGTCTCTACGCCCAGGCCGACGCCCCGCACGACCACTACCGGCTGCTCGCCGACCGCAACATCCCCGTCGTCCTGGTCAACGCGGCCATCGAGGACCTCGGCTTCCCGGGCGTGTCCTGCGACGACGCGGTCGCCGTCGAGCAGGCCTGGCGGCACCTGGCCTCCCTCGGCCACGAGCGCATCGGGCTGGTGCTCGGCCCCGGCGACCACGTTCCTTCGGCGCGCAAGCTGGCCGCCGCGCACGCGATCGCCGGCGACCTGCCGGAGGAGTTCGTCGCGCGGGCCATCTTCTCCATCGAGGGCGGTCACGCCGCCGCCTCCCGGCTGATCGACCGGGGTGTCACCGGCATCATCTGCGCCAGCGACCCCCTCGCCCTCGGCGCGGTCCGGGCCGCCCGGCGCAAGGGGTACGCCGTCCCGGGGCGGATCTCCGTCGTCGGCTACGACGACTCGGCGTTCATGAACTGCACCGAGCCCCCGCTCACCACCGTCCGCCAGCCGATCGAGGCCATGGGTCGCGCGGCCGTCGAGCTGCTGAACGTGCAGATCGGCGGCACCGCCGTACCCGCCGAGGAACTGCTGTTCGAGCCGGAACTGGTGGTCCGCGGATCCACCGCGCAAGCCCCGCGTGACTGAGATCCAAGAGATCCAGGCTACTGTCAAATAATTACAGATTTCGCGCGACATCTTGCGGGCAGATGTCGGCGGTGCTTGAGTGTGCGGCGCCCACCGCTCCTGCCATGAGTGCCATGAGGGGTCCACCGATGACACGCACCGGGTTCCGCCGTACCTTCGTCGCGATCGGCGTCTGTTCCTCCCTCGCCCTCGCCGCCACCGCCTGCGGTTCGGGCGACGACGGCTCGGCGAGCGGCAAGACCCGCATCACCGTCAACTGCGAGCCGCCGAAGAGCGCCAGGACCGACCGGAAGTTCTTCGAGGAGGACATCGCCTCCTTCGAGAAGCAGAACCCGGGCATCGACGTCGTCGCGCACGACGCCTTCCCCTGCCAGGACCCGAAGACCTTCGACGCCAAGCTCGCCGGCGGCCAGATGGAGGACGTTTTCTACACGTACTTCACCGACGCCGGACACGTCGTGAACGTCAACCAGGCCGCCGATCTCACTCCGTACCTCAAGGAGTTGAAGAGCTACGGCACCCTCCAGAAGCAGCTGCGGGACATCTACACCGTCGACGGGAAGGTCTACGGCATCCCGCGCACCGGCTACTCCATGGGGCTGATCTACAACCGCAAGCTGTTCCGGAAGGCAGGCCTAGACCCCGACAAGCCCCCGACGACCTGGGACGAGGTCCGCGCCGACGCGAAGAGGATCGCCGCACTCGGGGACGGCACCGTCGGATACGCCGACTACAGCGCCCAGAACCAGGGCGGGTGGCACTTCACCGCCGAGCTGTACTCGCAGGGCGGCGACGTCGTCGGCCCCGACGGCAGGAAGGCCACCATCGACACCCCCCAGGGCCGTGCGGTCCTGCGGAACCTGCACGACATGCGGTGGACCGACGACTCCATGGGCAGCAAGCAGCTCCTCGTCATCAACGACGTGCAGCAGATGATGGGCGCGGGCAAGCTCGGCATGTACCTCTCCGCCCCCGACAACATCCCCATCCTGGTGAAGGAGAAGGGCGCCGACTACGACGACATCGCCATCGGCCCCATGCCCGGCGGCCAGGGCACCCTCATCGGCGGCGACGGCTACATGTTCAGCAAGCACGACACGCCCGCCCAGATCCGGGCCGGCCTGAAGTGGCTCGACCACATGTTCCTCACCCCCGGATCGGGCTTCCTCGGCGACTACGCCCGTGCCAGGAAGAACAACGCGCCCGTCGGACTGCCCGAGCCGCGTCTGTTCACCGGCGCCGCGGACGCCAGGGACCAGCAGGTCAAGAAGGCCAATGCCAACGTCCCGGTGGAGAACTACCAGGCCTTCCTCGACGGCAACCAGAAGCTCCGGATGAAGATCGAGCCGCGGGACGCCCAGCAGCTCTACTCCGTCCTCGACGGCACGGTCTCCGCCGTCCTCACCAAGAAGGACGCCGACATCGACCAGCTCCTCAAGGACGCGTCCGGCAAGATCGACAGCATCCTGGCCCGGAGCTGACCGCCATGACGAAGACGGCCGAGCGGCGGTCCACGGCGGCGGCCGCCGTCCACCCGGTCCCGGCGCCGCCCCCGGCAGGGGACCGGAGGCGGCGCCGCCTCGTCGACCAGGCCCGTGCCTACGCCTTCCTCCTCGGCGGCCTGATCTGCTTCGCCCTGTTCTCCTGGTACCCGGCGATCCGCGCGGTCGTGATCGCCTTCCAGAAGTACACGCCGGGCTCGCCGCCCCGGTGGGCCGGCACCGCCAACTTCAGCCGCGTCCTGCACGACCCGGAGTTCTCGGCGGCCTGGCGCAACACCCTGTACTTCACCCTGCTGGCCCTGCTCATCGGGTTCGCGATCCCGTTCGTCCTCGCGCTCGTCCTCAACGAGCTGCGGCACGCGAAGGCCTTCTTCCGGATCGTGGTCTATCTGCCGGTGATGATCCCGCCCGTGGTCAGCGCGCTGCTGTGGAAGTGGTTCTACGACCCCGGAGCCGGCCTCGCCAACGAGGCACTGCGCTTCGCGCACCTGCCCACCTCGAACTGGTCCAACGGCACCGACACCGCGCTGGTCTCCCTGGTGATCGTGGCGACCTGGGCCAACATGGGCGGCACCGTCCTCATCTACCTGGCCGCCCTGCAGTCCATCCCCGGCGAGCTGTACGAGGCGGCCGAACTGGACGGCGCGAACCTGCTCCAGCGCGTCCGGCACGTCACGGTCCCGCAGACCCGGTTCGTGATCCTGATGCTGATGCTCCTTCAGATCATCGCCACCATGCAGGTGTTCACCGAACCGTTCGTCATCACCGGGGGCGGCCCCGAGAACGCCACCGTCACCGTCCTCTACCTCATCTACAAGTACGCCTTCCTCTACAACGACTTCGGCGGCGCCTGCGCCCTCAGCGTGATGCTCCTGGTCCTGCTCGGCGCCTTCTCCGCCGTCTATCTGCGGCTCACCCGCTCCGAGGGGGACGCATGAGCGCCACCCGCACCCTGATCTCCCCGGCCACCCTCGCCCGCCCCCGCGGCAGGGGGGTCTACTGGACGGTGTTCACGGCCGTCGTCGTCCTCTTCGCGTTCGCGTTCCTGTTCCCCGTCTACTGGATGGTGACCGGCGCGATGAAGTCACCGGACGAGGTGGCCCGGACCCCGCCCACGCTCGTGCCGCACCACTGGCACCTCAGCGGCTACACCGACGCCTGGGACCTGATGCAGCTCCCGCAGCACCTGTGGAACACGGTCGTCCAGGCGGCCGGAGCCTGGGCGTTCCAGCTGGTGTTCTGCACGGCCGCCGCCTACGCCCTGTCCAAGCTGAAGCCGGCCTTCGGCAGGGTGATCCTCGGCGGCATCCTGGCCACCCTCATGGTGCCCGCGCAGGCGCTGGTCGTCCCCAAGTACCTGACGGCCGCCGACCTGCCGCTGCTGCACACCAGCCTGCTCAACGACCCCCTCGGCATCTGGCTCCCGGCCGTCGCCAACGCCTTCAACCTCTATCTGCTCAAGCGGTTCTTCGACCAGCTGCCCCGTGACGTGCTGGAGGCCGCCGAGATCGACGGCGCCGGCAAGCTGCGCATCCTGTGGTCGGTCGTGCTGCCCATGTCCCGGCCGGTGCTCGGCGTCGTATCGATCTTCGCGCTGGTCGCCGTGTGGCAGGACTTCCTGTGGCCGCTGATGGTCTTCTCCGACACCGGGAAGCAGCCGATCAGCGTGGCCCTGGTCCAGCTGTCGCAGAACATCCAGCTCACCGTGCTCATCGCCGCGATGGTGATCGCCAGCATCCCGATGGTGGCGCTGTTCCTCGTCTTCCAGCGGCACATCATCGCCGGGATCAGCGCGGGCAGCACCAAGGGCTGACGCCGACGCCCGTCTACAGAAAGGGAAGCTCAGTGGGACAGCCCACCCCTGCCCGGAACGGCCACGACTGGTGGCGCTCCGCCGTCATCTACCAGGTGTACGTCCGCAGCTTCGCCGACGGCGACGGCGACGGCACCGGAGACCTCGCGGGCGTCCGCGCCCGGCTGCCGTACCTGGCCGAACTCGGAGTGGACGCCCTGTGGTTCAACCCCTGGTACCTGTCACCGATGAAGGACGGCGGCTACGACGTCGCCGACTACCGTGCCGTCGACCCGGCGTTCGGCACCCTCGCCGAGGCCGAGAAACTCATCGCCGAGGCCCGCGAGCTGGGCATCCGCACCATCGTCGACATCGTGCCCAACCACGTCTCCGACCAGCACCCCTGGTTCCGGGCCGCCCTCGCCGCGGGGCCCGGCAGCCCGGAGCGGGAGCTGTTCCACTTCCGGCCCGGGCGGGGACCGCACGGCGAACTCCCGCCGAACGACTGGCCCTCGCAGTTCGCCGGCTCCACCGAACCGGTGTGGACCCGGCTGCCGGACGGCGACTGGTACCTGCACCTGTTCACCCCCGAGCAGCCGGACCTCAACTGGTCCCATCCGGCCGTCCGCCAGGAGCACGAGGACATCCTGCGCTTCTGGTTCGAGCGGGGCGTCGCGGGCGTCCGCATCGACTCCGCGGCCCTGCTCGCCAAGGACCCGGACCTGCCGGACCTGGCCACGCGCCCGCGGCCGCACCCGTTCGTCGACCGCGACGAACTCCACGACGTCTACCGCTCCTGGCGCACGGTCGCCGACGCCTACGACGGTGTGTTCGTCGGCGAGGTCTGGCTCCCCGACGCCGAGCGCTTCGCCCGCTACCTCCGCCCCGACGAACTCCACACCGCCTTCAACTTCTCCTTCCTGTCCTGCCCCTGGGACGCGGCACGGCTGCGCGCCTCGATCGACACCACCCTCGCCGAGCACGCCCCGGTCGGCGCCCCGGCCACCTGGGTCCTGTGCAACCACGACGTCACACGCACGGTCACCCGGTACGGCCGCGAGGACACCGCCTTCGACTTCGCCACCAAGGCCTTCGGCACCCCGACCGACCTGGCGCTCGGCACCCGCAGGGCCCGGGCGGCCGCCCTGCTGTCCCTGGCGCTGCCCGGCTCGGTGTACCTCTACCAGGGCGAGGAGCTGGGACTGCCGGAGGCCGAGGTCCCGGCCGACCGCATCCAGGACCCGATGTACTTCCGCTCGCACGGCGCGGACCCCGGCCGCGACGGCTGCCGGGTACCGCTGCCGTGGACCGCCGGGCTGCCGTACGCGGGATTCGGCTCGCGCGAGGAGCCGTGGCTGCCGCAGCCTGCGGACTGGCCCGCGTACGCGGCCGACCGCCAGCGGTACGACGCGCGGTCGATGCTCACCCTCTACCGCAGGGCCGTCGCCCTGCGCCCGGTGTTCGGCGACGGCCCGCTGACCTGGCTCCCCGCACCCGAGGGCGTCCTCGCCTTCGCCCGCGCGGAGGGGGTGATGTGCGTGGTCAACCTCGCGGCCACGCCCGCCCGCCTGCCCGCGCACTCCCGACTCCTGCTGAGCAGCGGCCCGCTGGACGAGGCGGACCGGCTGCCCCAGGACACGGCGGCCTGGCTGCGCGCCTGAGCCGCACCGCACAGCTGTCCCGCGCACCCCCACCACGAAGGGATCAGCCCATGCACAGCAGCACTTCGAGATATGTCAGGCGCATGCCAACAGTGGGGTCGGTCGTCGCCCTCGCCGCCGGCATGCTCGTCACCGTGGCCCCCGCCGCCCACGCGGCGACCGCGGGCGCGTCCCTCCCCTTCACCTCGGTCGAGGCGGAGTCCGCGACGACCGACGGCACGAAGATCGGCCCCGACCACACCCAGGGCATCCTCGCCTCGGAGGCCTCCGGCCGACAGGCGGTCCGGCTGGCGGCCGGGCAGCGGGTGGAGTTCACCGTGCCGCGCGCCGCCGACGCCGTGAACGTCGCCTACAGCGTCCCGGACGGCCAGTCCGGCTCGCTGAACGTCTACGTCAACGGCACCAGGCTCGCCAGGACGCTCCCGGTGACCTCGAAGTACTCGTACGTCGACACCGGATGGATCGCCGGCTCGAAGACGCACCACTTCTTCGACAACACCAGGCTGCTGCTGGGGCGGAACGTCCAGGCCGGCGACAAGGTCGCCGTCGAGGCCTCCGGCACCCAGGTCACGGTCGACGTCGCCGACTTCGAGCAGGTCGACGCGCCGGCCGCCCAGCCCGCCGGCTCGGTGTCGGTGATCTCCAAGGGCGCCGACCCGAGCGGCGGCGGCGACTCCACCCAGGCCTTCCGGGACGCCATCGCCGCCGCCCAGGGCGGGACGGTCTGGATCCCGCCGGGCGACTACCGGCTCACCTCCTCCCTCAACGGCGTGCAGAACGTGACCCTGCAGGGCGCCGGCAGCTGGTACTCGGTCGTCCACACCTCCCGCTTCGTCGACCAGTCCAGCTCCTCCGGGAACGTCCACATCAAGGACTTCGCGGTCATCGGCGAGGTCACCGAACGCGTCGACTCCAACCCGGACAACTTCGTCAACGGCTCCCTCGGCCCGAACTCGTCCGTCTCCGGCATGTGGATCCAGCACCTGAAGTGCGGGATGTGGCTGACCGGCGACAACGAAAACCTCGTCGTCGAGAGCAACCGCATCCTCGACACCACCGCGGACGGCATCAACCTCAACGGCACCGCCAAGGGCGTCCGCGTCCGCAACAACTTCCTGCGCAACCAGGGCGACGACTCCCTCGCCATGTGGTCGCTGTACTCCCCGGACACGGACTCCAGCTTCGAGAACAACACCGTCTCGCAGCCGAACCTCGCCAACGGCATCGCCGTCTACGGCGGCACCGACATCGCCGTGCGGAACAACCTGGTCTCCGACACCAACGCCCTCGGCAGCGGCATCGCGATCTCCAACCAGAAGTTCATGGACCCGTTCTCTCCGCTGTCCGGCACCATCACCGTCGACGGCAACACCCTGGTGCGCGCCGGTGCGATGAACCCCAACTGGAACCATCCGATGGGCGCGCTGCGCGTCGACTCCTACGACAGCGCGATCGACGCGACCGTGAACATCACCGACACCACGATCACGGACAGCCCGTACAGCGCCTTCGAGTTCGTCTCCGGCGGCGGGCAGGGCCACCCGGTCCGCAACGTCACCGTGGACGGCGCGACGGTGAACAACACCGGGACGGTCGTGGTCCAGGCCGAGGCGCAGGGCGCGGCCACCTTCAAGAACGTCACCGCCACGGGCGTCGGCGCCGTCGGCGTCTACAACTGCCCCTACCCGGCCAACTCCGGCGCCTTCGCGCTCACCGACGGCGGCGGCAACTCCGGCTGGTCGAGCACCTGGTCGGACTGCTCCACCTGGCCCCAGCCCGGCCAGGGCAACCCGGAACCCGACCCGAACCGCAACCTCGCCAAGGGCCGTCCGGCCTCCGCGACCGGCTCGCAGGACGTCTACACGCCCGCCAAGGCGGTCGACGGCGACGCGAACTCCTACTGGGAGTCCACCAACTACGCCTTCCCGCAGTCCCTGACGGTCGACCTCGGCTCCTCCTACGCGGTGCGCCGCCTGGTGCTGAAGCTGCCGCCCTCCCCGGCCTGGGGCGCCCGCACCCAGACCATCACCGTGCTCGGCAGCACCGACGGCTCGAACTACTCCACCGTCGTCGGCGCCCAGGGCTACCGCTTCGACCCGGCCACCGGCAACACCGCCACGGTGTCCCTGCCGGACGGTACGAACCTGCGCCATCTGCGTCTGACGGTCAGCGCCAACACGGGCTGGCCGGCCGGGCAGTTCAGTGAGGTGGAGGCCTACCTGACGAGCTGACACCCACCGGGCCCGGTCCGGCCCCTCCCCGGTGCGGTGGCCTCCCCGTCCGGCACCGCACCGGGCGGTCGCATGCCTCCGTAAGGGGGACCTCCGCCTGACGGAAGCCTCACGGCTCTGTCGACAGTGGCCGAATCGGCACCTCACGGACCGCCGAGTTTCACATGGGCGCCATCGGACCCTTCCCTGACGTTTGTTGCTCTTGGAACACTCGCTGCGCGCAGATTCCGTCATCTGACGGCATCACGTACGTCAGGATGAGAGGACCCTCAACTCATGCCCGAAGTAAACCGGCGGCGTTTCCTCCAGATAGCGGGCGCCACCTCGGCGTTCACGGCGCTGTCCAGCAGCATCCAGCGGGCGGCCGCGCTGCCCGCCCACCATCGCACCGGGTCGGTCGAGGACGTCGAGCACATCGTCGTCCTGATGCAGGAGAACCGCTCGTTCGACCACTACTTCGGCTCGCTCAGAGGAGTCCGGGGCTTCGGCGACCCCCGGCCGGTGACCCAGAACGGCCGCTCCGTCTGGCAGCAGACCGACGGCAAGAAGGACATCCTGCCCTTCCACCCGGACGCCGACGACCTGGGCCTCGCCTTCATCCAGGACCTGCCGCACGGCTGGAACGACGGCCACACCGCCTTCGACAACGGCAAGTACGACAAGTGGGTGCCCGCCAAGTCCTCGACGACGATGGCGTACCTGAACCGGAACGACATCCCGTTCCACTACGCGCTCGCGGACGCCTTCACCATCTGCGACGCCTACCACTGCTCGTTCATCGGCTCCACCGACCCCAACCGCTACTACATGTGGACGGGGTACACCGGCAACGACGGCCAGGGCGGCGGCCCGGTCCTCGGCAACGACGAGGCGGGCTACGGCTGGACCACGTACCCCGAGCGCCTGGAGAAGGCCGGGGTCTCCTGGAAGATCTACCAGGACGTCGGCGACGGCCTGGACGCCGCCGGCGGCTGGGGCTGGATCAACGACGCCTACCGCGGCAACTACGGCGACAACTCGCTGCTCTACTTCAACCAGTACCGCAACGCCCAGCCGGGCGACCCGCTCTACGACAAGGCCCGCACCGGCACCGACGCCAAGAAGGGCGAGGGCTTCTTCGACCGGCTGAAGGCCGACGTCAAGGCCGGCAAGCTGCCGCAGGTCTCCTGGGTCGTCGCCCCCGAGGCCTTCACCGAGCACCCGAACTGGCCCGCCAACTACGGCGCCTGGTACGTCTCCCAGGTCCTGGACGCGCTGACCAGCAACCCCGAGGTGTGGGCCAGGACCGCGCTGTTCATCACGTACGACGAGAACGACGGCTTCTTCGACCATGTCGTCCCGCCCTTCCCGCCGGCCTCCGGCGCGCAGGGCAGGTCGACGGTGGACCCCTCGCTCGACCTGTTCAAGGGCGACGGCAGCCACGTCGCCGGTCCCTACGGTCTGGGCCAGCGGGTGCCGATGCTGGTCGTCTCCCCGTGGAGCAAGGGCGGTTACGTCTGCTCCGAGACCCTGGACCACACCTCGATCATCCGGTTCATCGAGCGCCGCTTCGGGGTGCACGAGCCGAACATCTCGCCCTGGCGGCGGGCCGTCTGCGGCGACCTCACCAGCGCCTTCGACTTCTCCCGCAAGGACACCAGGCCGGTCGCGCTGCCGTCCACGGCCGGCTACCAGCCGCCGGACCACGACCGCCACCCCGACTACGTGCCCAAGCCGCCCGCGAACCCGTCCCTGCCCCGGCAGGAGCACGGCAGCCGGCCCACCCGCCCACTGAAGTACGCGCCGTCGGTGGACGGTTCGGCGGACACCACGGCGGGCACCTTCACGCTCACGTTCGCCTCGGGGGCGCACGCGGGCGCGGCCTTCCTCGTGACCTCGGGCAACCGCACCGACGGTCCCTGGTCGTACACCACCGAGGCCCGCAAGTCCCTGTCCGACACCTGGAACTCGGCCTACTCCGGCGGCTCCTACGACCTCGCCGTGCACGGCCCCAACGGCTTCCTGCGTGTCTTCAAGGGCCGCGACAAGGCCGCCGGTCCCGAGGTGACCGCCCGGCACTCCGGCGACCGTGTGGAACTCACCTTCACCAACAGGGGTTCCGGCACGGCGAGGTTGAAGGTCGTCAACGGTTACGGCGGCGGCCCGGTCACCGTGGCCGTGCGGCCGGGGGCGACCGTCCGGCACACCGTGGACCTGACGGCGAGCCGGCGCTGGTACGACCTGACCGTCACCTCGGCGGCCGACCCGGCGTTCCTGCGCGGCTTCGCCGGTCACGTCGAGAACGGGCGGCCTGGCGTCAGCGACCCGGCGATCGTCACGGGGTGAAGGGGCGATGAACACCGCTCCGTGCGGACTGGTCAGGTACCGGTCAGATCAGGATAGTGTGCCCCGGTGACCACGCAATCGAACACTCCTGCAGGCTGGTACCCCGATCCGCACGGGGCACCCCAGACGCTGCGCTACTGGGACGGCACCCGGTGGACCGAGCACACGAACCAGCAGGCGCAGCAGGTGCCGCAGGGCCAGGCCGCACCGCAGATCCCGCACCAGCAGACCGCCGACCCCAAGGTGCAGCGGCAGGTGCAGCAGCAGGCCGGGGTCGCGGCCGGCGGCCCCGGTGGCGGCACGCTCTTCACCGAGCCGGTCCTGGTGGTGAACCAGAAGGCCAAGCTGATCGAGGTGACCAACGAGTACAAGGTCATGGATCAGAACGGCCGTGAGATCGGCTCGGTCACCGAGGTCGGCCAGGGTGTGCTGAAGAAGATCTTCCGCTTCATCTCCAGCTGGGACCAGTTCATGACCCACAAGCTGGAGATCCGCGACGCCTACGGCCAGCCGCAGCTGCTGCTGACCCGGCCCGCGAAGATCTTCAAGTCGCGGGTGATCGTGACCCGTCCGGACGGCTCGACCGTCGGCGAGATCGTCCAGCAGAACATGATCGGGAAGATCAACTTCGCGATGAACGCGGACGGCCGGCAGGTCGGCGCGATCAAGGCGGAGAACTGGCGCGCGTGGAACTTCGCGATCGTCGACCACGCGGACAACGAGGTGGCCCGGATCACCAAGACCTGGGAAGGCCTCGCCAAGACGCTGTTCACGACCGCGGACAACTACGTCCTGCAGATCCACTACCAGCTGCCCGAGCCGCTGCTGAGCCTCGTGGTGGCGACGGCCCTGACCGTTGACACCGCGAGCACCAGCGAGCCGATACGGGTGCCCTTGGGCTTGAGCGGGATGGCCCGGAACT
>NZ_JBSGDB010000131.1:0-20229 GCF_053602155.1 Streptomyces sp. NPDC004561 | reverse complement strand
GGCGCGCGCAGGAGCGCCCGGTGTCTAACCCAGGGTGAAGTCGTCGGCGTGGACGTCGGCCTGGCCGTACCAGCCGTGGACGAAGACGGTGACGGCTCCGCTGCCACCGGTGGTGAAGGTGACCTTCAGCTGGTTCCAGTCCGTGCTGTTCGACCAGGTGCTCGCGGTGGCGCCGCCGCTGACCCCGACGTAGGCGTAGGGGCCCTGGACCCAGCCGGTGAGCGTGTAGGTGTGGTCGGGGGACAGGGCGACGGCCTGGTCGCATTCGCCGGTGCTGCTCGAATCCGGGGTGACGTCGAGGGCGTGGCCGCCGGTGTGGACCGGGCCGGAGACCACCGTGCTGCCGCCCGTGCAGGTCCAGGGGCTGAGGCCGCCGGTCTCGAAGCCGGCGTTGACCAGCGAGCCGCCGCCTCCGCCGCCCCCGCCGGCGGTGACGGTGAGGGTGTAGGTCGCGCTGTGGCTGCCGCCGGCCGCCGTGCCGGTGACGGTGATCGGGTAGGTGCCCGGCGCCACGGACGCGCCGACCGTCGCCGTCAGCGTCGAACTGCCGCCGGAGGTGACGGAGCCGGGGCTGAAGGAGACGCCGAGCCCGGAGGGCGCGCCGGAGGCGGAGAGGCCGACGGATTCGGCGCTGCCCGAGGTGACGGCCGTGGAGACGGTCGCGGTCGCGGATCCGCCCTGGGCGGCCGAGGCGGAGCCGGGGGCCAGGGACAGAGAGAAGTCACTGGTCGTGCCCCCGCCGCCGCCCGAACTGCCCTCGTAGGGCACGAACGCGTCCGTGAAGGCGAGGCTGTTCTGGCCGATCTCGCTGCACGTGGGCAGCGAGTTGGCGCTGCCGCCGCACTGCTGGTCCCGGTTGACCGACCAGAAGGCCAGCCGCCCGACGCCGTTCTGCGTGGCGAAGCTCTCCACCGTCCGGGCATCGGCCAGGGTGAAGGTGGAACCGTCGTCGTTCTTGCCGATCATCGGGGTGATCCCGAGGTTGGCGTAGGTGTAGCCGGAGTCGACGGACTGCATCTGCGCCAGTGTGGCCCTGGCGGCGGAGACCGCGCCCTGGCCCATCTCGGTGCCGGTGCCCGCGTAGTAGTCCATGGCCATGATGTTCACGACGTCGATCCTGATGCCCGCGTTCTTGGCGGCCTTGAGGATGTTGACGCCGTCGTCGGTGAGCCCGCTCGTCAGCACCGGCAGGGTCATGGAGAACCGCAGGCCGGGGTCGGCCGCCTTGAGGTCCTTCATCGCCTGCATCTGACGGGCGGCGGCCGCGGTGTCCGCGACGGCGGCGCCCTCGACGTCGAAGTCCAGCTGACTGACGCCGTAGTCGTCGACGATGGCCCGGTATCCGGCGTCGATGCTGCTCTGGGTGGTGCAGGTCCAGGCGAGCGGCTCGCCGCTCGCGCCGCCGGAGGACACGATGACGGAGGCGCCCTCGGACCGCGCCCTGGCTATCTCGGGGTCGGTGTAGGAGTCGTTGCCGATGGGGAGGGTGTCGCCCCAGATCTGGGTGCAGCCCTCGCCGAGCACGAAGGCCGCCGTGTAGGCCTTGAGGCGGTGGCCGGTGACGGCCGTGTCGAGCATGCCCTCCTGGCCGTTCGTCATGTCGACGTAGGGAGCCACCGTGTAGACGCTGCTCGTCGCGGCGCCGGCGGCGGATGCCGGCGCGACGGCCGCGCCGGCGCCCGCGAACGCGAGCGCGCAGGCGGCAGCCGCAAATCTTGCCAGGTGCATGACATTTCCCCTTCCGGGGATGCCTCTCGGCGTGGGGAGGTGGGGTGTGGTGCCGTGCGGGGCGGAACGTTGGTACATACCAAACCGCCCGCGCGCCCGGCCGTCAAGAGGACTAGACCAACTGGGAGTCACTCGGGTTTCTGAGTGAACTCACCTCGGGCGAGCGAGAGTTGGCCTGAGCGCTTCGGCCGGTCTCAGCAGGGGCCGCCGCCCGGCAGCTGCTGCTCCGTCCAGATGGTCTTGCCCGTGGGGGTGTACCGCGTGCCCCAGCGTTGCGCGACCTGCGCGACCAGGAAGAGACCGCGGCCGCCCTCGTCGGTGCTGTGGGCACGGCGCAGATGGGGGGAGGTGTTGCTGGCGTCCGACACCTCGCAGATGAGCGCCCGTTCGTGGATCAGACGCAGGCCGATCGGCCCGCAGGCGTGCTTGAGGGCGTTGGTGACCAGTTCGCTCACGATCAGCTCGGTCGTGTACGCGACGTCCTCCAGTCCCCACGCCGCCAGCCGGCGGGCGGCGTTGTCCCGCGCCTCGTGCACCGCGCGCGGGTCGGCGGGCACCTCCCAGGAGGCCACCCGGTCCGGGGGGAGGGCACGCGTCCGGGCGATGAGGAAGGCGACGTCGTCGTGCGGATGGTCCGGGAGGAGAATGCGGACCATCGTGTCGCAGATCTCCTCCAGCGGCCGGTCCGGGTGGGCGAGGGCGAAGCAGAGCCGCTCGAAGCCGATGTCGACGTCGCGGTCCGATGCCTCGATGAGGCCGTCGGTGTAGAGGGCGACGACGCTGCCCTCCTCCAGCTCGAACTCGGCCGACTCGAAGGGCAGGCCCCCGAGCCCCAGCGGCGGCCCGGCCGGGATGTCGGGGAGTTCCACCGGCTCGCTGAGGTGGGCGATGGCGGGGGTCGGGTGTCCGGCGCGCGCCACGCTGAGCTTCCGCGAGATCGGGTCGTACACGGCGTAGACGCAGGTCGCGCCGATCACCACCGGGCCGTGGGTGACCGCTTCCGCCTCGTCCGCGAGCCGCAGGACGAGGTCGTCGACGTGGGCGAGGAGTTCGTCGGGCGGCATGTCCAGATCGGCGAGCGTCTGCACGGCCGCACGCAGCCGGCCCATGCTGGCGGCGGCGTGGATGCCGTGGCCGACGACGTCACCCACGACCAGGGCGACGCGCGCTCCGGACAGCGGGATGACGTCGAACCAGTCGCCGCCCACGCCGGCCTCGGCGTCGGCCGGCAGATAGCGGTAGGCGACGTCGACGGCGCAGTGCTGGGGCAGGTCGGGCGGCAGCAGGCTGGTCTGGAGGGCGAGGGCCGCGTTGTGTTCACGGACGAAGCGCCGGGCGTTGTCGACGCACACCGCGGCCCGCGTCACCAGCTCCTCCACCAGCAGCAGGTCGTCCTCGTCGAACGGGTTGGGGTTCTGCCAGCGCAGCAGCGTGACCACTCCCATGGTCACGCCCCGGGCCCGGAGCGGCACCACCATGTGGGTGTGCACCCCGAGAGTGGCGATCTTGGCCAGCCGCTGCTGATCACCGGCGAGCCACCACGTCGACGGCGACAGGACCGGGTCGCGGATCGGCCGGCCGGTGGTCAGGCAGCGCTCCTGCGGGGACCTCGGCGGATATTCGCTGACCGCTCCGATGGGGACGATCGCCTCCGGCAGTTCCTCGCGGATCGACAGGTGCACCGCCCGCTGCAGCGGGCCACCGGTGACCGGTCCGGGGGTGAGGTCCCGGGCGGCGAGCACGCCCTGGAAGAGGTCGATCGCGACGAAGTCGGCGAGCTGCGGCACGATCACCTCGGCCAGTTCCTGCACCGTGCGGTCGAGGTCCAGGGTGGTGCCGATGCGCTGCGCCGCCTCGTTGACCAGGGCCAGCCGCTCGCGTGCCCGGTCCTCGGCGGTGAAGTCCACGGCGGTGTGGCACACGCCGAGCGTCTTGCCCTCGAAGTCCCTGAGCGGGAACGACGATCGGAGCCTGAGGTGGCCCTGCGAGTTCCGGCGCGACACGCCCGGCGGGGCCGTCACATGCTCCACCGCCGGTGTGACCTGGCCGGACATCAGCGCCTGGCGTGCCTGCCAGTCCACGGCCGGCGGCACCTGTCCGGGCCCTGGGGGCGCGGTCGTCCGGTCGGCACCGAGGTGCGGCGGCAGGCCCTCCATGGCGGCCAGCACCTGGTTCACCCACTGGAAGCGCAGCTCGGCGTCGAGGACGGCGATGCCGATCGGCGACTCCTCCAGGAGCCCGCGCATCACCGCCTGGTCGAGGTCCCAGCGGCGCGCGTCGGCGACCTCACAGGCCGCGACGAGCCAGGCGGAGTCCTGCTCCGCGCGCAGCGGGCAGGCCCGCAGGGCCAGTTCGACCGGGTGGCCCGCACGGTGGCGTGCGGTGAGCAGGCCCTCCCAGCCCTCCCCGACGCGTTGCGCCGTGGACAGCGCGGACGCCAGCGAGTCGCCGCCCACGAGGACGGAGGTGGCGGGCCGCCCCAGCACATCGGGCGCCGGATGGCCGAGCAGGGTCTCGGCCCGCTCGTTCCAGTAGCGGATCAGGCCGTGCCCGTCCACGACGACGACGGCGGCAGCCGTGATGCCGAACGGATCACCCTGGTGCCCGTTGGCGAGATCCCTCAGACCCATGGTGTCGGCCCCATCCGCGCGAGGGCTTTCTGACACCACGGTCTCACACGGCCCCTGGCGTGTCCTCGGACCGCGGTCGCCGCACATCCGCACGTCGTTCGGCACCCCGACGCGCCGGTGACGCCGGACCGCCGAATGACGGCGCCCGGAAATCGGTGTGCGAATACCTGTTATCCGGGGCGTGCCCAGCGGTCTCCCAGGCATCGGACACAATCGTTCGGCGTCGAGGACGGGAATCATCTGATGAGCACACAGCACGAGGTGGACACGGCGGCACTGGTGACCGCCGCCCGAGAGGGGGACGCGCAGGCGCAGGACGCCCTGGTCAGCGCCTACCTCCCGCTGGTCTACAACATCGTGGGGCGGGCTCTGAACGGCACGGTGGACGTCGACGACGTGGTGCAGGAGACCATGTTGCGCGCCCTCGACGGTCTGGGCGGGCTGCGCACTCCCGAGCGCTTCCGTTCCTGGCTCGTGGCGATCGCGATGAACCAGGTCCGCACGCACTGGCAGGACCGGCAGTCCGCCCCGGGCACGGTGGAGGAGGCAGAGGAGCTGGCGGACCCGGGCGCCGACTTCGTCGACCTGACGGTGGTGCAGCTGCAGCTCGCGGGACAGCGCCAGGAGACCGCGCACGCGACACGCTGGCTGGAGCCCGACGACCGGGGGCTGCTGTCCCTGTGGTGGCTGGAGTGCGCCGGTGAGCTGACCCGGGCCGAGGTCGCCGCGGCCCTGGATCTGCCGCCCCAGCACACGGCGGTCCGGGTGCAGCGGATGAAGGCGCAGCTGGAGGCGGCCCGGGTGGTCGTACGAGCGCTCGAGGCGCGGCCGCTGTGCGACGAGCTGCGGGTCGTGCTGGCCTCCTGGGACGGCAGGCCGTCGGCGCTGTGGCGCAAGCGAATAGCCCGGCACGCCCGCGGCTGTGCCCGCTGCTCCGGCCTGTGGAGCGGACTGATGCCCGCGGAGGGGCTGCTGGCCGGTCTGGCGCTGGTCGCGGCGACACCCGCGCTGGTCGCGAGCGTGCGCTCCGCCTCGGACGGGATGGCCCCGGCCGGTTCGGCGACCCGGCTCGGCGCGTCCAAGGGCGGCGACGGACCGGGGCCGGGCACCGGACGCCGGGCCGCCTCGCGCGGCGAGTCCCGTCGGCGCAGGCGGCTGCGCCGACGGGCCGTCGGCGGCGCCGTCGTCGCGGCCTGTGTGGCGGGTGGCGGACTCTGGTACTTCGGTACGGACTCCGGGACCGGCGGGGGCGCGAGCGCCGCGCCGACCGCGGCCGCCGCCGTGGACCTCTCCGCACCCAGCACCGTCCCGTCGCCGTCGGCCTCGAAGTCCCCCTCGCCGTCCGCCTCACCGTCGAAGAAGGCGAAGAAGGCGAAACCGGCCAGGACCCCGAGCCCCGCCAAGAAGGCACCGACGACGCGGCCGGCTCCCGTCCCGGCCGTCACCCCGCAGTCCGCCCCGGCCCCGGCGGGCACCGTCGAGCAGGTCGTCGCGCTGGTGAACAAGGAGCGTGCGACCGCCGGCTGCGGTCCGCTCACCGAGAACCCGCAGTTGGAGAAGGCGGCCCAGGGCCACTCCGACGACATGGCCGCCCGCCACTTCTTCGACCACACCAACCCGGACGGCGCCGACCCCGGGCAGCGCATCACCGCCGCCGGCTACCGCTGGTCCACGTACGGCGAGAACATCGCCCAGGGCCAGCAGACCGCGGACTCCGTGATGCAGTCCTGGATGAACAGCCCCGGCCACCGCGCCAACATCCTCAACTGCTCCTCCAAGGACATCGGCGTGGGCGTGCACAAGGGCACCGGCGGCCCGTGGTGGACCCAGGACTTCGGCGCCAAGCTGTGAGGCCGCCCGGGCGGCGGGGCCGGCGTACTCCAGAGCCGTGGGTCCCGCGGACTCCCGAGCCGTGACGGACCGGAACCGGTCCCGCCGCGGCCACCGGCCCCCGCCCGCGGTCAGGGCCGTCCGGGAGCGCCGATCCCGCGCAGGATCCCGAAGGCCCGCAGCAGGGGCGCCGGGCCGGTGTCCGTGATGCCGGACGCGCGGCGGGCCCGGCGGGTCCGCAGTACGGCGCGCACCGCCGAGAGGGCGGCGCACGCGATCACGGAGGCCGTGAGGTCGGCGTCCCGCGTGTCCGGGGGCAGCCTGCGCTGAACCAGGACGGTGAGCCGTTCCTCGAAGTCGGAGAAGGCCTGGACGAGCCGGGCCGTGACGACGTTCTCGATGTCCTGGACCGGATGACTGAGGGCGGTCAGAGTGGAGGCCGCGAACGGCTCGGCCGCCTCCAGCAGGGCGTTGCACACCGCGTCCAGGGGATCCTCGTCCGCCGGACGACGGGCCAGGGCGTTCTCGACGTAGGCGAAGATCTCGACGCCGTCCGGCAGCAGCAGCGCCTCCTTGCTCTCGAAGTAGCGGAAGAACGTGCGCACGGAGACGTTCGCGTGTGCGGCGATGTCCGCGACCGTCGTGGCCTCGAAGCCGCGCTCCTTGAACAGCCGCGCGGCCCCTTCCAGCAGGAGGCGCCGCGTCTCCTCCTTCTTGCGTTCGCGCAGTCCAGCGGGGGTGATCTCACTCGGCATGCTCCGAAGCCTCCCGCCATGGCGTCACGACTGTCAATCGACACCCGTGCCATCCCAGGACCGTCGTACCCGTGACGCGCGCGCCCGCCGAGGGTCGTCGCACACGCGAATGGCATGACTGCCAATTGTCATGCATGCCATTTCATCTCTAGAGTTCGTGTCACTCGTGACACTTTTCCTTGGAGACCACGGTGGCCCCACCCCCGCAGCACCCACCAGCGCCCACCGCGGCGCACACCGCCGCGCATCCGACGGCGGAGCCGCCCGCCGCCCGCGGCGGACTCGGCCGCCTCGGCGGCTTCTGCGCCCGGCACCCGGCGATGGTTGCCGCCGCCTGGCTGCTGGTCCTCGTCGCCGCCCTGGCCGGTCGGCACCTCGCCGCGCCCACCTTCAGCGACCAGGTGAGCCTGCCCGGCACCGCCTCCCACACCGGCTCCGACCTCCTGGCCGCCTCCATGCCCCAGGCGGGCCGGCCGAGCGGCAAGGTCGTCTTCCACACCGGCTCCGGCACCGTCGCCGCGCAGCGCTCCGCGCTCGACCGCACCCTGGCCGACCTGCGCGGCCTGCCGCACGTCACCGCCGCCTCCGCGCCCGTGACCAGCGCCGACGGACGCACCGCCTACACCACCGTCTCCTTCGACGAGCAGCTGAAGAACCTCGGCCACGACTACACCGGGCGGCTCGACGAGGCGACCCGGCCCGCCCGCGCGGCAGGGCTGGGCGTCGCCTACGGCGGCGACCTGGACCAGGTGGTCCGCGCACCGGCCGACGACAGGCTGAGCGAGTGCGTGGGCGTCGTCACCGCCCTCGTCATCCTGCTGCTCGCCTTCGGCAGCGTCCTCGCCGCTCTGCTGCCGCTGGTCACCGCGCTGATCAGCGTCGGGGTCGGCCTCGGCATCGTGGGCATCGTCGCCGCCACGCTCTCCTTCGCGACCTCGGCCACGACCCTCGCCGGCATGATCGGCCTGGGCGTCGGCATCGACTACGCCCTGTTCCTGACGACACGCTTCCGCCAGGACCTCATCGACGGACGCGACCCGGTCGAGGCGGCGGCCCGCACGGCGCACACCAGCGGACGCGCCGTCCTCGTCGCCGCCCTGACCGTGGCCGTCGCCATGCTCAGTCTCTACGCCTGCGGGCTGACCTTCATCGGCAAGATCGGCCTCGCCGCCACCCTCGCCGTCGTCGTCACCGCCGCGGCCGCCCTCACCCTCGTACCGGCGGCCCTGGGGCTGGTCGGCAGGCGCGTCGACCGGCTCCGGCTGCGCCGCCCGGTCGCCGAGGGCACGGCGGCCGGCGACGGCCGCAACCGCTACGCCGACCTCGTCGCCCGGCGCCCCTGGACGTTCCTGGCCGTCGGCGTCGCAGTGCTCGGCGTGTGCTCCGTACCGCTGCTGTCGATGCGCCTCGGCCACGTCGACGCCGGTGCCGACCGGCCCGGCAGCAGCACCCGCACCGCGTACGACTGGATCGCGCAGGCCGACGGGCAGGGCTTCGGGCCGGGGGCGAACGGCCCGATCGTCACCGTCGTCGACGTGAGCGGGGCGAAGTCGCCGGTGGACCGGATCTCGAACGACGTGACCACGGCCCTGCGGACCACCCACGGCGTGGCCGCCTTCACCCCCGTCAGGGCGAGCGCCGACGGGAGGATCCTCGTCACCACGGTCACCCCGGCCACCGGCCCGCAGGACGCCGCGACCGGCGACCTGCTCGGCGCCCTCTCCGGGCGGACGCTGCCCAAGGCCCTGCACGGCACGGGAGCCGAGGCCTATCTGACCGGAACCGTGGCCGGCCAGGCCGACTTCCGAGACACGGTCGGTACACGCCTGCCCATCGTCATCGGCATCGTCCTGGTCCTCGCCTTCCTGCTGCTCATGACGGTCTTCCGCAGCCTGGTGATCCCGCTCAAGGCCGTCGTCCTCAACCTCTGCACCACGGCCGCGTCCTACGGCGTGCTCGTCGCGGTCTTCCAGTGGGGCTGGGGCGACTCGCTGCTCGGCCTGTCGGAGCCGGTGCCGATCGAGTCGTACGTCCCGATGATGATGTTCGCGATCGTCTTCGGCCTGTCCATGGACTACGAGATCTTCCTGCTGTCCCGGATCGCCGAGGCCTGGCACCGCACCGGTGACAACCGGCTGGCCGTCGGGGAGGGCCTGTCAGCGACGGCGCGTGTGATCTCCGCGGCGGCCTTCATCATGACCGCGGTGTTCCTGTCCTTCACCGCCTCGCCGACCGTGGTCGTGAAGATGCTCGCCCTGGGGCTGGCGATCAGCGTGATCGTCGACGCGACGGTGGTCCGCCTGATCCTGGTGCCCTCCGCCATGTTCCTGATCGGCAGGGCGAACTGGTGGATACCCCGCCGGCTCGACCGGGTCCTGCCGCGCCTGCACGCCTGACCGCCCATGAGCCGACCGACCCGGAGCAGTGACACCGTGACATCGAACCGTCGCAGAAGGACCCGCGTCGTCCTCGCCGCGACCGCCGTGACCCTGGCCCTCCTCACCTGCGCGACCGATCTCCTCGTCGAGCACAGGACCGAGGAACGGGTCGTCGCCCGGGCCTCGCGCCGGCTCGGGCCGCACGGCCCGGTGCACGCCGAACTCACCACCCCGCTCGCGGGCCTGCGCACCCTCGGCGGGGAGGTGGGCGACGTCGAGGTGAGCGCCGAGGGCGTACACCGTCAGCACGCCGTGATGGACGTGACCGTCCGCCTGAAGGACGTCACGACGAACGGAGACAGCGCCGGCGGCACGGGGACCGCCACCGTCGGATACGACCAGGTGACCCGGCGCCTGGGCGCGCTGGGCGGCGGCCTGACCGCCGGCGGCCAGGTCGGCGACCTGATCCTCGCCGGGAGCGTCGGCCGGCTGGGACTGCCGGTCACCGTGCGGGCCGAGGTGTCCACGACCGCGCACGCCTTCACCGTCACGCCCGTGACGGTGAGCGTCCTCGGCCGCAGTACGGCGGTCGGCGACCTCGCCGCCCTGCCGGCCGCCTCCGGACTGCGGGACGAGCTGAGGCCCCGGACCGTGGCCGTCACCGGCCTGCCCTGCGGTGTCGCGCTCACCTCGGCCGACGCCGCCGGCAACGGACTCGTCCTCGGCTTCTCGATCGCCCCGGGGCCGACGCCGAGCGGGGGCGGGGGAGCCGCCTGACCGCCCGGACGGCGGGTGCGCGAAGGGGCTCCCGGGACTCCCGCGAGCCCGTTCCACCGCACCGGCGGCGGCCGTTGGTTGGCTGCTCGGGGACGGTATTAGGCTGGGTGACCATGCGACCGGCAACGTCTGGACCGTGCCGGCCCGAGCTTCAGGGAGCGATCGATGACAGTGGGAACCGAGCGGGCCGTACTGGCGGGCGGTTGTTTCTGGGGCATGCAGGATCTGATCCGCAAGCAGCCGGGCGTGGTGGCCACCCGCGTCGGCTACAGCGGTGGCGACACCCCGAACGCCACGTACCGCAACCACGGCGACCATGCCGAGGCCATCGAGATCCTCTTCGATCCCACGGCCACGAGCTACCGCGACATTCTGGAGTTCTTCTTCCAGATCCACGATCCGACCACCAGGGACCGCCAGGGCAACGACATCGGGCGCAGCTACCGGTCCGCCGTCTACTACGCCGACGAGGAGCAGCACCGCGTCGCCGTCGACACGATCGCCGACGTCGAGGCGAGCGGGCTGTGGCCGGGGAAGGTGGTCACGGAGGTCGAGCCCGTGGGCGACTTCTGGGAGGCGGAGCCCGAGCACCAGGACTACCTGGAGCGCTACCCTGAGGGCTACACCTGCCACTTCCCGCGACCGAACTGGAAGCTGCCGCGGCGCGCGTCGTCCACGACGGACTGAGCCCCGCGCCCCGGCGTCGCCGGCCGGTACTGGGTGCCCCCTGTCCATAGGGGGCACCCAGTAGCGTTTTCGCAGGTCAGACTGTACGCACGGCCCCGAGCACCCGGTCTCGGTCCGGGCATGGGGATGTTCTGCCCCAGTCAGGGACCACCGGCCCATGTGGCGCGATCGGCGTACAGGGACACCATGAGAGAGGAGGGGGCGTGTTGTCCGCGACCTGACGACATCAGTGGCGGTGAACCATGGCCGTGCTGGACGAGACCGGACCGGACTCCGGAGGCGGGAGTTCCGACCCCTGCGGAGATCCCTTTCTGCGGACGCGCTTCGCCGTACCGACGCTCCCGGTGACCTTCCTGCGCCGCGACCGGCTGGTCAGACACCTGGACGAGGCCCTGCGCAAACCGCTGACCCTGGTCGACGGGGCCGCGGGCGCGGGCAAGACACTGCTGGTCGCCGACTGGGCCGCGGGCCTCGACGGCCGCGTCGCCTGGCTCACCGCGCAGGTCGCGGACAAGGGCTGCGGCACCTTCTGGGCCTACCTCCTGCAGGCCCTGCGCGTGGCCGGCGTGACACCCTCCGACGAGGTCGGCGTCCCGGCCGAGGCGGGCCGCGTGGACGAGGCGCTGCTCACCCGGCTCGCCGCGGAGCTGGGCGCCCGGGACCTCCCCGTCATTGCGGTGATCGACGAGTACGACCGGGTCACCGCCCCGGAGATCGCCGACCAGCTGGAGTTCGTCCTGCGGCACGCGGGAGACGGCCTGCGCCTGGTGCTCGTCACCCGCACCGAGCCGCTGCTCCCGCTGCACCGCTACCGTGCGGCCGGCGCCGTCGCCGAGATCAGGAACGACGAGCTGGCCTTCACCCCCGAGGAAGCGGCCGACCTGCTGGCGCTGCACGGCCTGAGCCTCCCGGCCGGCGGCGTCACCTCGCTGGTGGAGCGCACCCGGGGCTGGGCGGCGGGCCTGCGGCTGTGCGCCCTGGCGGCGCAGGGGGAGACCGATCCGCAGACGTACCTGAAGGAGTTCGAGGCCGACCGCACCACGATCGGCGACTTCCTGCTGGCCGAGGTGCTCAAGCGGCAGCGGGCCGAGACCCAGGACCTGCTGCTGCGCATCAGCATCCTCGACCGCTTCTGCCCGGCCCTCGCCGACGCGCTCACCGGACGCACCGACGCCGAACTCATCCTCACCGGCCTGCACCGCGAGAACGCCTTCGTCGAGCAGCTCGGGCACGCCTGGTTCCGGCTCCATCCGCTGTTCCGGGAGATCCTGCGCGCCCATCTGCGGGTGCGCTCTCCCGGGCTGGAAGCCGAACTGCACCGCCGGGCGGCGCGCTGGCTGCGGCACTCGGGTCCGCTCGCCGAGACCCTGGACCACGCGGCCGCCGCGGACGACTGGGAGTCCGCCGCGGGTGCCCTCGTCGGCGATCTCGCCATCGGGGAACTCTTCACCGGCCTGCACTCCGACGCCCTGTGCACGCTCTTCTCCGGCATGGGACCCGAGCCGAGGACCGCCGTCACCGATCTGGTCCGCGCGGCCCGTGAGCTGTCCCGCTGCGACCTGGACCGCGGCCTGCCGCACCTCGAACAGGCCGCACGGGCGCTGGCCGGGGAGACCGGGACGTCCGAGGACGCCGCACCCGACCTGGCCGCGGCCCGGCTGAGCTGTGCGCTGCTGGAGACCCTGGCCGCGCGGCTGACCGGCTCGCCCGGGCGGGCGGAGATGGCCGCGCAGGCCGCCGAGGAGCTTCGGCAGGAGGTGCCCGGCCGGCTGCTGGACGAGCATCCCGAGCTGACCGCCCTGCTGTTCACCCATCTCGGCTCGGCACGGCTGTGGGCAGGCCGGTTCGCGGACGCCCGCGGGGCCCTGACCACCGTCGTCGACTCCGGACGGACGGTGTCCACGGCACCGGTGCGCGAGGAGTGCCTGGGTCACCTGGCCCTGATCGACTATCTGAAGGGCTGGCCGGGCCGGGCCGAGCGCAAGGCCCTCGCCGCGCTGTCAGCCGCAGACCGCTCGGGCCCGCCCTCGGCCCCCGGGGCGGGGCTCGGCTCGCTGGTATTGGCGGCGGTGGCCGCGGACCGCGACGAACTGGACCGGGCCGAGGCGCTCCTCGACGCCGTGGCGGACGCCCGGCACCCGATGTGCGACCCGGTGACACAGGCCGGGCAGGCCATCGTCACCGGACGGGTCCTGCTGGCCCGCGGCGACACCGAGGCCGCGCTCGAAGCGGCGGACCGGAGGGTCGCCGCCGATGTGGCGTCCCCCTGGGCCGAGTCGTACACGGCGCTGCTGGCCGCCGCGGCGCACCTCGCCGAGGGCCGGCCGGAGACGGCCGTGAAGCTGCTGGAGGAGGAGCCCGGCGAGGAACCGGTGTGCCTGGTGGGGGCGGCGCAGGCGGAGCTGGCCGCGGGCCGCGCCGACAGCGCGGCCGGCCTGCTCGAACAGATGCGGCCGCAGCACGGCGTCGGCCCCGCGGTGACCGTCCGGGCCGCACTGGTCAGGGCGCAGCTCGCGGGCGAGGCCGGGGACCGCGCCGCCCAGCGCCGGCTGGTCGCCCAGGCGCTGCGCGAGGCCCGGCGCGAGCGGCTGCGGCGCCCCTTCGCCGAGGCCGGACCGTGGCTGAAGCCACTGCTCGGCACGATGCCGCTGCGCGCCCTGGCCGAGGGCTGGCTCACCCCCGGCACGGTGTCACCGGGCGGCCCCAGGGCGCCGGAGGGACAGCCGCCGCTGCCGGTGGTGGAGGAGCTGAGCGGACGCGAACGCGACGTCCTGCGCCGGCTGGCCGAGATGATGTCCACCGAGGAGATCGCCGCGGATCTGTACGTGTCGGTCAACACGGTCAAGACCCATCTGAAGAGCGCCTACCGGAAACTGGCCGTGAACCGGCGGCACGACGCGGTGCACCGCGCACGTGACCTGGGACTGCTGTGAGCACCGGGTCCACCGGACCCCGACAGCACGGGAGGCCCCGATGTCCGGAACCCGGAACGCCACGGCCGGCAGGCGCGCCCCGGAGGAGCGGGCCCACGCCGACTACACGGGCGGGGTGTACGGGTCGATGCTCGCCGTGTCGGTGGTCGTCGGCGCGGCCGCGGCCGGCTCCATCGCCCGGCCCGAGCTGGTGCTGCTGCTGTTGCTCACCGGCGTGGCGTTCTGGCTGGCGCACGTCCACGCCCAGCTGTTCGGGGCGCGGCTGGCCCAGCAGCCGCTGAACCGCCGGGCCGTCCTGCACGTCTGCCGTGACGAGTGGCCCATCGTCAACGCGGCCGTCCCGCCGGCCGTCGCGGTGGCCGTCAGCCCCCTGCTGGGCCTGGACGCAGCCGGTGCCTACTGGCTGGCCCTCGCGGTCGCCGTGGCCGGCCAGATGGGCTGGTCCTGGGCCGCCGCACGGCGGGCCGGGGCCTCCTGGTACCTGGCGGCCGGCACCGCTTCGGTCAATCTGCTCCTCGGTCTGCTGATCCTCTCCTTCAAGCTCTCCCTGACCCACTGACGTGCGAGCGAGCGGTCCGGGCCCGTATCACCTGCGACGGGTGAGGCCGGGCGGCGGACCGGGGCGGAGGATCGCAGGAACAGGGGCAGGGTACGACCGTCCGCGGAACGCGGGGGAGAGCACCTCATGCGCTACGAGATTTGCGTCGACGGGGAGATGACGGAGACGCTGGCCAAGGCGTTCCCGGAGCTGGATCATGTGGTGATGTCCGGTCACACCATCCTGTTCGGCCTGGTTCTCGACGAGGCGCACCTGTACGGGCTGCTGGCCCGCTGCCAGTCGCTGGGGCTGCGGGTGCTGGAGATGCGCCAGGCGCCCGAGTGATCCCCGAGCCGTGTCCCCGCCCCGCCCTCACAGGGTCCTGGCCCGCACCCGCCCCGACCGCGCGGCGGCACCCAGCGCCTCGAAGTCCCGCTCGCCCAGGTCGGCGTAGGCCTGGGCGAATCGGGTGAGCGCCCGGTCGAAGCGGTCGCCGGACCCCAGGTACGCGGCGATCGCGACCGGGTCACCGGACCGGGCGTGGGCACGCGCCAGACTCGCCCCGCACAGCCGGGCGAACAGGTCCAGCAGGGCCGGGTCCATGGTCTCCGGCCGGGCGATGCCCTTCCAGTCCCGCAGCTGGCGGACGTAGAAGTCCCGGCTTCGCCCGTCCGGGCCCGTCACCCGGGTCCAGCCCAGGAAGATGTCGCTTCCCGTCTGGATCAGCCGCTGACCCCTGACCACGCGGCGGCCCTGGTTGTCGTGGCCGGGGCCGCCGGTGTGGGCGGCGAGCACCGACTCCTGCGCCTCCTTGGCCTGCAGCAGGAGCGGGTCGGTGTCGTCCCGGCCCAGCATCAGCAGGATCCAGCACCGGGTGCCGACGCTGCCGACGCCCACCACCTTCCGGGCGAGGTCGACCAGGTGGTAGTGGCGCAGCAGATGACGACGCTCGGAGGACAGGGTGCGCGCGTACGCGTCGATGACCCCGCGCAGTTCCTTCTCCTCCTGCTGCTCCTGGACGTCGCCGGAGCCGGACAGCAGTCCTCGCAGCGGCACGATCAGCGGCGGGTCCGGTACGAACCGCCGTCCCTCCGCGGTGATCCGGGTGAGTTTCTCGAACGCCTGGAGATGGGTGCGTGTGCGGGCCCGGGCCGTCGCCCGGTCCGTACGGCGCCGGGTCGTGCGGTCCATCGACGAGGCGAGCAGTTCCCGCATCCGGTCGGTGTCGTCCTGCGCGTACCAGACGTCCAGGGTGCGCATGCCGGCGAACTCCCGCATGCGCTGCCGGTAGGCGCTCACACAGGTCCGCACCGTGGCGTCCTGCTCCTTCGCGGTGAAGCCGTTGGCGCGGCCGGCGATCACGAAGCTGGCAGCCAGCCGCTTGACGTCCCATTCGAAGGGCCCGGCCAGGGTCTCGTCGAAGTCGTTGATGTCGAAGACCAGGCGCCGTTCGGGCGAGGCCATCAGCCGGAAGTTGAGCAGGTGGGCGTCCCCGCACAGCTGCACCGTCAGGCCCGTGTGCGGCAGGGCGCCGAGGTCCGCCGCCATGACGGCGGCAGCCCCCCGGTAGAAGCGGAACGGTGATTCGAGCATGCGGCCGTAGCGGACCGGCACCAACTCGGGCAGCCGGGAGGCCGACTGACGCTCCAGCAGTTCGATCGGGTCGGGCCGGCCGGCGGCCGCCTCGAACCACCCGTGCGAGGCGCGCGGCACTCGTGCGCGTGCCCTCCTGCCGTGGGCCGCCCGCTCCTCGGGCGACAGGAACGAGGTGATGGTGCTCGGTGTGCTCATGACACGAACCTCCCGCGGACCGCTTCCGGATCGCGCCGGCCCCTAGGCCGGCGGCTCCCGTCCCTGCCGGCGCAGCCCGGCCTGGACCGCGGCCGCGACCAGCCGTGCGGCGACGCCCAGGATCAGCAGGCCGCACACCATCTGGCACATCACCGCCACCCGGCCCGTCTCCGACCGTGCGGTGATGTCGCCGTACCCCACGGTGGTGAACGTGGTGAGGGTGAAGTACAAGGCGTCCGTCCTGGTCAGCGGCTCGGTGAAGGAGCCGGGAGCGTCACGCTCGATCAGGAAGTAGACGCTGGAGTAGACGACCAGGTAGAGGGCGACCGTGGCGGCCAGGGCCTCGACGGCCTTCAGCCGCGGGTGCGGCGAGTGCACGATGAGCCAGGCCTCCCACCCGAAGACCAGGAGGAGCGCGACGAGACCGCACAGGAGCAGGAAGGACGTCCCCAGCGTGGTGCGCGTGTCCAGGGGCACCAGGTAGTACGCGGTGACCAGGCCGGCCACGATGCCCACCGTCCGGGCGAGCGTCAGGGCCGCGGCCCGGCGACCGTGCCGGCCGGGCCGCGGAGCACCTTCCGGCGAGGTCCGCGTCGAACCGGCAGCCACTGGATCGGTCATCGCCTGTCTCTTCCGCCGCTCGGCGCAGGCCGGCCCGCCTGCCCTCGCCATCCACCTCAGCGCCCCGGCCCCGAAGCCGGATCACCCGCCAGGGGTGATCCGGGCCGCGCCCCACCGGCGGACGCTGGCTCCGTGAGGTCCCCGCACACGGCCCCGTCGGGCCGGTCCGGAGCGGCTCTGGAGCACGTGAGGAGGAGCCATGACCGTTTCACGTGGTCACAGGCCGTACACCGGGTCGGAACAGGCTCCCGACGGGGCCTCCTTCCCGGCGGCCACCGACCCTGCGGACGCGCTGGCCGAGATGGGCCGGTCCTGGACCTGGATCCTCGGATCGGCCCTCGTCTCCCTGGTGCCCGGCGTCCTGATCCTGGTCTGGCCGGACGAGACCCTGCATGTGCTGGCCGTGATCCTCGGCCTGTACCTGCTGCTGACCGGGGCCTTCCGCTTCGTGGAGTCCTTCGGCCGGGAGGCGGCCGGCGAACGGGTGACCCGCCTCCTCGTCGCGGCGCTGTACGTGCTGGCCGGCGTGCTGTGCCTGAGACACCCCCTGCAGACCGTCACCGCCCTGTCGCTGATCGTGGGGATCGTCTGGCTGGTGTCCGGCATCCTCGTCCTCCACGCCGCCCTCGGGGCCAGGGACCTGCCCCACCGGGGCTTCGTCATCGGCGCCGCGGTGATCGGCATGCTCGCCGGCGTCGTGGTCCTCGCCCTGCCGGCCCAGTCCGCCGTGGCGCTGACCCGGCTGCTGGGCCTGTGGCTCGTGCTGCTCGGCCTGGCCGAGGCCGGACTCGCCCTCGCCTGGCGGGCCGCGCTGCGCAGGTCCGCGCCGAGCTGACCGCCCGCCACGCAGCCCTCCGCACCCCCGCCACCGGCCGCTCGCACACGTCCCCTACGGGCGACACGCCCGCACAGGAGGAGACATGGCCCCGGGTACCGCCTCCGAACCGTCCCGCTCCGACGGGCCCGCCCAGTCCGGTCACGTCCTGACCGACGAGGAACTCGCCGAGTACGAGCGGCTCCGCCGCGCCTCCCGGGTACGGCACCGGCGGCTGCGCCAGGTGGCCGCCGCGGTCCTCCTCGTGCTCACGATCGTCCTCGCGCCCCTGACCGTCGTCGCGGTCTGGGTCCACGACACGGTCGCCGACACCGACCGGTACGTGCAGACCGTCGCACCGCTCGCCTCGGAACCCGCCGTCCAGAACGCCCTCGTGAACCATCTGACCGACCGCGTGGTGTCCCAGGTGGACGTCCAGGCGGTGACGGCCTCGCTCACCAAGGCGCTCGCGGACAACGGAGCGCCGCCCCGGGTGGTCGACGCGTCCAAGGTGCTCGCGGGTCCGCTGCGCTCCGCCGTGCAGACGGTGGTGCACCGCGTCATCAACCGCGTGGTGACCAGCGACATCTTCAAGGAGGCATGGGTGACGGGCAACCGGCGGGCGCAGTCCGCGGTGGTCGGCATGCTCACCGGAGAGGGGCAGGGAGCGCTCAAGGCCAGCGGCGACACCGTCCAGCTGGACATCGGGGTGGTGATCGACCAGGTGCAGAAGCGGCTCGTCGACGCCGGCTTCAAGCAGGCCTCGGCCATCCCGCAGGTAGACCGCTCGGTGACCCTGTTCCGCACCGACAAGCTCACCAAGGCCCAGAACGCGATGCGGCTGCTCGACATCGTCGGCACCTGGATGCCCGTGCTCGCCCTGTGCGCGGCCGCCGCCGCCGTGTGGGCGGCTCCCGGACACCGGGTGATGCTGATGGCCGTCTCCCTCGGCGTCGCCGCCATGATGATCGTCCTGCTCGTGGCCCTGGTCGTCGCCCGGCGCATCTATCTCGACTCGGTCCCCCCGGCCACGCTGCCACCCGACGCCGCCGCGGCGATCTACGACACCTTCGTCCGCTTCCTGCGCGACAGCGTCCGGACGCTGCTCGTCGTCGCCCTGATCACGGCGGTCGCCGCCTTCCTGTACGGGCCGAGCAGAGCGGCCCGCGCCGTGCGGCACACCTCGCAGCGGGGCGCCACGGCGGCCGGACGGCAGCTGAACCGGGCCGGTGTGAACACCGGTCACGCCGGAGAGTGGCTGACCGCACACCGGGCGTGGACGACCGGCGTCACCATCGGGGCCGGCGCCCTGGCACTGCTGCTGTGGAACTACCCCACGGTCGGTGTGGTGGTCCTCGTCCTCGTACTGGTCCTGGTCGTGCTGGCCGTGACGGCGGTCCTGGCCGCCGCCACCGGAGCGTCCCGCGACGAACCGCGTCCCGTGACGCCGTGACCACCGTTCACCCGCACCGGGTGAGGCGGCCCGCGGCCCGCCCGCGCAGGCTGGAACGGTACGCATCGACTACCGGGCGCAGACCCGGGACGGAGGAAGCGACATGAGCGCGCAGACCTACCTCGCGTATGACTATCCGGCGCTGAGCGTCTTCTGGTCCATGCTGGTGTTCTTCCTGTGGATCATGTGGTTCGTGCTGCTCTTCCGCGTCATCGCCGACCTCTTCCGCGACGACCAGCTGAGCGGCTGGGGCAAGGCCGCCTGGTGCGTCTGCGTCGTCGTCCTGCCGTTCCTGGGCGTCTTCGTCTACCTGATCGCCCGCGGCAAGGGCATGGGCCGCCGGGAGGTCGAACAGGCGCGCGCGCAGCAGCAGGCCTTCGACAGCTACGTCCGCGAGACCGCCAAGACAGGTCCCACCAGCGCGGACGAACTCGCGAAGCTGTCCGAGATGAAGTCCCGCGGCGACATCACCGAGGACGAGTTCCGCCGGGCGAAGGCACTGGTGCTCGCCGGCAACGCGCCGTCCGACCGCTCGGGAGCAGTCCCCTCCGCGCACTGAGCACCGCGCACCGGAGAGAAACGAGGTAGCACGATGACCGCCACTACACCCGCCGCGCACGCGCCCACCGCCAAGGACCAATGGGCGACCGGCCTGACGGCGTTCGGAGCGGTGATGCTCCTGCTCGTCGGCGTGCTGGACATCTTCCGCGGCATCATGGCGATCGCCCAGGACGACGTCTTCCTCACCACGCGCAACTACGTCTTCAAGTTCAGTCTCACCGGCTGGGGCTGGATCCATCTGATCCTGGGTGTCGTCGCCCTCCTCGTCTGCTACGGACTGTTCCGGGTGGCGATGTGGGCGCGGGTCTCGGGCGTGGCCATCGCCTCACTGGTGATCCTCGCCAACTTCCTCTCCCTGCCGTACTACCCGGTCTGGTCGATCGTGCTGATCGCCCTGTCCGCATTCATCATCTGGGCGTTGTGCGTGGTGCGGCAGGACGGCACGTCCACTCTGTTCGACTGAGGGACGGCACGGGGGCGACGGCACCCGGCTCGGCCGGGCCGGACCCGCCGGCCGTTCGCGGAGGCCGCCATGTCCTGGCGGCCTCCCGCCAGTTCGGCGGCCGGCGCGGCGAAGGCCCGGACTTTCGCCGTGGTGTCGTCCTTGCGCCACACCAGGACGCCGTTCGCCGGGGCCATGCCGGTGAGCGGCCGGTGGGTGACCAGGGGATGGCCGTACACCCGGAAGAGGCCCTCGTGGGTGGCCCGGACCAACTCGCCCCTGGCCACGCGG
>NZ_JBSGDB010000130.1:0-20328 GCF_053602155.1 Streptomyces sp. NPDC004561 | reverse complement strand
GGCCGACGCCGGGATGATCCAAACGACACCCCCCAGGACCGTCAGCCGAGACCGGCGGAGGTCAGCCAGGCCTTGGCGACGTCCAGCGGGTCCTTGCTCTGCGTCTGCACCTGCGTGTCCAGGTCCAGCAGGGTCGCGGTGTCGAGCTTGGCCGAGACCGCGTTGAGCGCGTCCACGCCCTTCTTGGACACCGCGCTCTTGTAGACGAGCGGCTGGACGTTCTCGAATCCGAAGAGGTTCTTCGGGTCCTGGAGGACGACGAACTTCTCCTTGGAGATGGTCGGGTCCGTGGTGAAGAGGTCCGCGACCTGCACGGCGTCCTTCTTCAGCGCCGCCTGGGTGAGCGGGCCGCCCGCGTCCAGCGCCCTGAAGGACTTGAACTGCAGGCCGTAGACGGACTTCAGGCCCACCAGGCCCTGCTGCCGAGTCTGGAACTCCGGCGAGGCCCCCATGACCAGGTCCTTCGCGACGTCCTTCAGGTCGGCCACCGAGGACTGCCCGGTGAGGTGGTACTTCTGCGCGGTGGCCGCGTTGACCGTCACCGAGTCCTTGTCCTGCGCCGCCGAGGGGGCGAGCAGGGTCAGCTTGGAGTCCAGCTTGGCCTCGATGGCCGACGTGGTCGCCTCGGCGGTCTTCGGCGTCGCCTTCGGGTCGAGGTAGGCCAGCAGCGCGCCGTTGTACTCGGGCAGAACGGATATGGAACCGTTCTTGAGCAGGCCGTAGGTGGTCTCGCGGCTGCCGATGTTCGGCTTGTAACTGACCTTGATTCCCTTGGCCTTGAGGGCCTCCCCGTAGATGTCGGCGAGCAGGATGCTCTCGGGGAAGTTGTTGGAGCCGACGACGACGCTGTCGCCGCTCGCCTTGCCGCCCGACAGGGGGTCGGACTTGTCGTTGGCGGAGGAACAGCCCGCCAGCAGGGCCGTTGCCGCCGCGAGGGCGACCGCCGCCGCGCCTCGGTTCCTCCGGATGGACCTGCTGATGTGGGTTGTGGAAGTCACCCGCTGATCCAATCCAGCCACTTCTCGTCCAGTCAAGGGCGCACTCACAACGGATGCCCGATCGACACTTCAACAAAGCGTCGCAGCCAAGGAAGTTGGCGTCGAGATCCCGCCGGGCGTCTCGTCGTCCTCAGCCGCTCCTGCGCACCCCGGGCGAGACCGCGACCCGGTGGACGGCCCAGAACACCGCGAGGGTCGCCAGGGCGAGGCCCGCGACCAGGGTGGCGCCGCCCACCACCTTCTCGTAGTTGCGCTGGTAGAGGCCGTCGATGATGTAGCGGCCGAGGCCGCCGAGGCTGACGTACGCGGCGATGGTGGCCGTGGAGACGATCTGGATGGCGGCCGTGCGCAGGCCGCTCAGGATCAGCGGGAGGGCGACCGGTACCTCCACCTGGAGCAGGACGCGTGCCTCGGACATCCCCATGCCCCTCGCGGCGTCCACCGGGGACGGGTCGACGGAGCGGACCGCCTCGTAGGTGGTGACCAGGATCGGCGGTACGGCGAGCACCACCAGCGGGATCATCACCGGCAGCAGGCCGAACCCGATCCAGATGAACATCAGCACCAGCAGGCCGAAGCTGGGCAGGGCCCGGCCGGCGGTGGCGAGCAGCGCCAGCGCGTTACCGCCGCGGCCGAAGTGCCCGGTGACCAGGCCGACGGGCAGTCCGATCAGGGTGGCGTACGCGAGGGCCTCCAGCGAGTACCCGATGTGCTCGGACAGCCGGGTGGGGATGCCGTCGTAGCCGTGCCAGTGGGCACTGTCGCTGAAGAAGGCGTGCACGAAGTTCAGTACGTTCACCGGGTGGCGCCCTTCCTCGGCATCCAGGGGGTGAGGAGGAGGCGGACGAGGACCAGGAGGGCGTCGGCGAGGATGCCGAGCACCGCGGTGGTCAGGACCGAGTTCACGGCGAGGGCGGGCCGGTGGTAGGTGTTCGCGTCGTAGAGCATGTTGCCGAGGGCGCCCTGGTTGCCGATGAGCATGCCGACGCTGACCAGGGAGATGCTGGACACGGTGGCCACCCTCAGGCCCGCGATGATCGCGGGTACGGCGATGGGGAGTTGGACCTGGAGGTAGCGGCGTACCGGCCCGAAGCCCATGGCCTGGGCGGCGGCCAGGGTCTCCTGCGGGACCGAGCGGACTCCGTCCACGATCGCCGGGACCAGCACCACCAGGCTGTACACGGCGAGGGGGATCATCACGGTGGTCTCGCTCTGGCCGGTGTAGTCGATGAGCACCACGAAGAAGGCGAGCGACGGGACGGCGTAGAGCACGGTGGTGAGGCCGAGGACGGGCGGGTAGATCCAGCGGAACCGCACGCACAGCTGGGCGACGGGCAGCGACACGACCAGTCCCGCGAGCACCGGCACCAGGGCCTCGCGCAGGTGCAGGCCGACGAGGCCGAGGTAGCTGTGCTGCAGGTCGCTCGGGAGGTCGAAGAAGCCGTTCATCGTGCGGCCTTCACCTCGGCGTCCTCCGCCACCCGGCTGTGGGCGGCGCGGATGGCCTCGCCGATGACCTGCTGGGAGACGACCCCGACGGCGCGGCCCTCGCCGTCGACCGCGACGGCCCAGCCGGTGGGCGAGAGCACGGCACCGTCGAGCGCGGTGCGCAGCGAGTCGGTGCCGGGCACGAACGGCCGTCCGTACGGCAGGAGTCGGTCCGCGTCGATCGCCCCGGCGGTGAGGCGGTCCGGCTCCGCCCAGCCGAGCGGTCGGCCGTCGGCGCCGGTGACGAGGAGGTAGGGGGCGTCGGCCGGGGAGGCGAGCCGCTCGGCGTCCGCGTCCATCGCGACGACCGGCGCGGTCTCCAACCGGAGCCCCTCGGACGGGAAGAAGGACAGCCTGCGGATGCCCCGGTCGGCGCCGAGGAAGTCCTCCACGAAGGCGTCGGCGGGCGCGCTGAGCAGCTCGGCGGGCGGCGCGAACTGGGCGAGCCGGCCGCCGGTGCGCAGTACGGCCACCATCGTGCCCAGCTTGATCGCCTCGTCGATGTCGTGCGTGACGAAGACGATGGTCTTGCCCAACTCGTCCTGGATCCTGAGCAGTTCGTCCTGGAGTCCCTTGCGCACCACGGGGTCGACGGCGGAGAAGGGCTCGTCCATCAGCAGCACCGGCGGGTCGGCGGCGAGCGCGCGGGCCACACCGACGCGCTGCTGCTGGCCGCCGGAGAGCTGGTACGGGTAGCGCTTGGCCAGTGCGGTGTCCAGCCCGACCCGCTCCATCAGTTCCGCGGCCCGCTCGCGCGCCTTCTGCTTGCTCCAGCCGAGCAGGCGGGGCACGGTGGCGATGTTGTCGAGGATGGTGCGGTGCTGGAAGAGCCCGGCGTTCTGGATGACGTAACCCATCGAGCGGCGCAGGGTGTTGACGGGCTGCTGCCGGATGTCCGTGCCGTCCAGGAGGATGCTGCCCTCGCTGGGCTCCACCATCCGGTTGATCATCCGCAGGGTCGTCGTCTTGCCGCAGCCGGAGGGCCCGACGAGGACGGTGATCGCGCGGTCCGGTATGTCCAGCGACAGCCGGTCGACCGCGACCGTGCCGTCCGGGTACCGCTTCGTGACTGAGTCTATCCGTATCAAAACGCCGAATACCCTTCGGGTTTGCCAGATTTCGCCCGCTCCTGGCCTAGGGCCTCTTCGCCCGGGCCATTGCGGGGAGAGTCTAGACCGCGAGTGTCGCGGCGCCCCGGTGGGAGACACGCCGGTTCGCGCCGGCCGCGGGCGGGTCAGCCGGTCGCCGGGTCCTGGAAGGCTCCCTGGCGGACGTGCGGGCGGGCCGCGAGGACGGCGACGTCGTCCTCCGCGTGGTGGGCGTCCAGCCGGCCGAGGATGGTCTCCACCACGTCGTCGAGCCCGGCACCGGCGGTGAAGTCCAGCGCGGAGAGCCGGGCGAGGGAACGGTCGATGTCCTCGCCGCGGTGCTCCACGAGTCCGTCGGTGAACAGCACCAGGGTCTGGCCCTGTTCCAGCGTGTGGGTGGCCGACTCGTACCCGCCGAAGCCGGTGCCCAGCGGCGGGCCGACGGGGACGGGGAGCACCGAGGTCGTGCCGTCCCCGGTGATGAGCGCGGGCGGCAGATGACCGGCGCTGGCCAGCGTGACCTGTCCGCGGCCGGGGTCGACGCGGGCCAGCAGACAGGTGGCGGGCCGGCGCTCCGCCTCCCCGGAGGCGATCTCGTCCATCTGCCGCAGCACGCGGTGCGGGGGAAGGTCGGCGGAGGCTATGTAGCGCAGGGAGGACCGGTAGGCGCTCATGTCCACGGCGGCCTCCAGGCCGTGTCCCATGACGTCGCCGACGACCAGCAGCGTCCGCCCGAAGTGCAGCCGGACGGTCTCGCACCAGTCACCGCCGACCAGGACGCCACCGCCGACCGGCAGGTAGCGGATGGCGACGTCCAGGTTGGGGTGCGGGCGGCCGGGCTCGGACAGCAGCGCGCGCTGCAGGTCGCCGGCGGTGCGGCTGACGACCTCGTAGGAGCGGGCGTGCCGGATGTGGGAGGCGGCGCGCTCGGCGAGCACGGCGAGCAGCTCGGCCTCCGGACGGGTGAACGGGTCCGTCGCCCGTGCCCACACGAGGACGCCGTACACGTCCTCCCCGCTGGTCAGCGGCGCGCAGAGGGCGACCCGGGAACCGCCCAGGTACTCCAGCCAGGGCTCCGTGCGCGTGCCGACCGCCGGCATGCCGACGTCCCGGGCGACGGCGCTGGCCCAGCGGGCGTCGGGCAGCACACCGGCGTCGCCGGTGACCGCCTCGTACCCGGAGAGGGCCTCCTCGGTGCGGCGCAGCACGGCGGCCGCTCCCCCGGCCAGCGCCACGGCGGCCCGGGTCAGCTCGGCGCAGGTCGTGGCCTCCTCCAGCGTCGTGCCTATCCCCGCCAGGGCGTCGCGCAGCACGGTGAGCCGCTCCGCCTCCTCGGCCTCACCGGAGCCGCCGTTCGCACGGTGGCCACCGACGACGGGGACGGGTCTGCGACGGGACTGGATCCAGCGCGCCACACCCAACACCCTCACAGAATCTCAAACCGGAGCGAGCCGGGCACCAGTCCCACCGGCCCCGGCAGCCCCACGAGGGGCCGCGGGGGGCCGGAAAGGCCGCGCCCTCAGTCCTCGGCGGGCGTCAGCCGCAGGGAGATGGAGTTGATGCAGTACCTCTGGTCGGTGGGGGTCGGATACCCCTCACCCTCGAACACGTGCCCAAGGTGGGAGCCGCAGCGGGCACACCGGACCTCGGTCCGCACCATACCGTGGGAGCGGTCATCCACCAGTTCGACGGCGTCGGTCTCCTTCGGGTCGTAGAAGGACGGCCAGCCGCAGTGCGAGGCGAACTTGGTGCCGGAGGTGAACAGTTCGGCGCCGCAGGCGCGGCACGAGTAGACACCCACGGTCTTGGCGTCCGTGTACTCACCGGTGAAGGCCGGCTCGGTGGCCGCCTGGCGCAGCACGGCGTACTCGGCCGGGGTCAGCTCCGCCCGCCACTGCTCGTCCGGCTTCTCGACGTCGTACGACATGAGTCCTCAGCCCCTTACTGCGACAGACGGTCCAGGATCAGCGGGCCCAGGTCCGTCACGTCACCCGCGCCCATGGTGAGAACGAGATCACCCGGCTTCGCCATTCCCGCGATCACGGCCGGGATCTCCGCCTTGTCGCGCACGGCGGTGACCTCCGCCCCGGCGGCCCGCGCGGCCTCGACGATCAGTTCGCTGGTCACGCCCGGGATCGGGTCCTCGCGGGCCGGGTAGATGTCCAGGACCACGGAGGCGTCGGCGAGGGCCAGCGCCCGGCCCATCTCCTTGCCCAGTTCCTGGGTGCGGGAGAACAGGTGCGGCTGGAAGACGACGAGGATGCGGGAGTCGCCGGCGGCGGCCCGCATGGCCTCCAGGTCGGCGGTCATCTCGGTGGGGTGGTGGGCGTAGGAGTCGATCACCTGCACCCCGGCGGCCTCGCCCTTGAGCTGCAGGCGCCGCTTGACCCCGGTGTACGCGGCGATCGCGGGCGCCAGCTCGGCGGCCGGGATGCCGAGGGCGGCCCCGGCGGTGAGGGCGGCGACGGCGTTGAGGGCGTAGTGCCGGCCGGGCACGGAGACCGTGAAGGTCAGCTCCTCCCCGTCCAGCACCGCCGTGACCCGGCTCTTCAGCCCCTGCGGTACGACGGCGAGCACCCGCACGTCGGCGTCCTCGGCCTCGCCGTACGTCACGGTGCGCACCGAGCCCGCGAGCCGCCGGGTCAGCTCCCGCGCCCCCTCGTGGTCGGCGGAGACGACGAGCGTGCCGCCGGGCACGATCTTCCCGGCGAAGGTCTCGAAGGACTCGTAGATCTCGTCCATCGAGGCGTAGTTGGCGTGGTGGTCCAGCTCGACGTTGAGGACGATCGCGACCTCGGGCGCGTACTTGTGGAAGCTGCGGTCCGACTCGTCGGCCTCGGCGACGAAGATGTCGCCGTCGCCGTGCAGCGCGTTGGAGCCGGGCGCGTCCAGGTCGCCGCCGATGGCGTACGAGGGCCCGAGGCCCAGCTCGGTGAGGGAGACCGCCAGCATGGAGGTGGTGGTGGTCTTGCCGTGGGTGCCGGCGACGGCGATCGGGCGCAGGCCCGTCATCAGCGCGGCCAGCGCGTCCGACCGGTGCACGACCGGGATCCCCAGCTCGGCGGCGCGGGCCAGCTCGGGGTTGTCCTGGCGGATCGCGGAGGACACGACGACACAGCTCGCGTCGTCGGCGAGGTGCTCCGCCGCGTGCCCGATGTGCACGGTGGCCCCGAGCGCCCGCAGCGCCTCGGCCGTCGCCGAGTCCTTGGCGTCGCTTCCGGCGACCTTCGCCCCGCGCTGCGCGAGGATCTTGGCGATGCCCGACATCCCGGCGCCGCCGATGCCGATGAAGTGCGGTCGGTCCATGGCGGCAGGAAGGCCGGGTGCCATGTGGTTCTCCCAGAGTCACGGTGCGGGCTGAAGCAGGCCTAGCCTATGCGCTGAGCCACCGGGCGCCTCGCAGCGAGGGGCACCGGCCCTCCTCAGGGGCGCGGGGAACCGCGCGAGAAACCACAGCGCACCCGAACCCGGCCGTGCGCCGCACCCCGCACGGCGCCACGGCCCCCCAGCGGTGCGTCTACGCCTTGCTGTGCGAGAACAGCTTCAGCACCGGCACGCCCACCTTGTGCCGGGCCCGGGACGCCCAGTCGCGGTGGAAGAACTCCTCCACGTAGTGCGGGTCGGTCAGCACGATCACCTCGTCGGCGGACACCTCGGCGACGAGCCCCTTGAGCGCGTCCAGCGGATGGTCCTCGACCAGCCGCCCCTCGGCCCGGCTCCCCGCGGCGTGCAACGCCTGCACGGACACGTCCAGTGCCCGCTGCCCGACGCTCCTGGCGTCGTCCCCCTCGGGGGTCTCGTTCTCGCGCACCGCCTCGTCGAGTTCGCCGAGCGCGATGTCGTCGATGGCCCGCAGCAGGCGGTCCGCCTGGTCGCCGCGCGGCTGGAGCAGGACGTGGAAGGCGACCGGCTCGTCCCCGTGCAAGGTGGTGACGAACTCCACGTCGGCGGACGTCAGGGCCTTCTCGATCATCAGAACGCTCGTGAACACCAAACGCCTCTTCTCCTCCGTGGGCCCTGGCTAGGCCCCTGCCGAAACCATCCTTCCCCGTGATCGCACGGGTACTGCCGGACCAATTCTGCCCGGCCGAAGCAAACCGGAACGGTATATTCCGCCGATTTCAGGAGCGACGGTAACGACCGAACAGAAATCCGTCCTCTTCCAGCAGGGACACGAGCGCGTACCGGCGCGGAACGGCGACCGACGGGCCCCCGGCGATGCGCTGCGCGTCCCCCGCGGTGAGCGTCGGCGAGACGGTCAGGCACAGCTCGTCCAGCACCTCCGCGGCGATCAGCTGGCCCAGCAGCCGGGGTCCGCCCTCGGTGAGCAGCCGGGTGTGGCCGAGGCCGGCGAGGGCGCGCACCGCGCGGTCCGGGTCGACGCCCATGCCCTCGCCCGCGACGACCACCCGGGCGCCGGCCTTCTCGGCGGCGGCGACGCGGTCGGGCGCGGCCGCGGCTCCGGTCAGAATCAGGGTGGGCACCAGGGGCGAGGTGAACAGCGGGAGCGAGAAGTCCAGCTCCAGGCTCGCGGTGACGACCGCGATCGCCGGTGCGGGCCCCTGTCCGGCGGCCGCCCGGGCCTCCGCGAACTCGGCACGCGCGCGTGCGGGCCGGTACCCCTCCTGCCGTACCGTTTCGGCGCCTACGACGACGACGTCCGCGAGCGCCCGCAGCGTGCCGAAGATCCGCATGTCGGCGGCGCTGGAGATGGGCTGGGAGTGCCCCTCGTGCTGGGCGGCCCCGTCGAGGGAGGAGACCATGTTGGCCCGCAGCCAGGTCCGCGGGGCGCCCGGGGCGGGCTCCGGGTAGGCGTAGGCGGCGGCCAGCTCGGCGAGGGTCCACTCGCGGTCGGCCGGCGCGGCGCCCTGCGCGCCAGCCGCCCGGTCGGCCCCCCGGGCCCCTCCGGCACCACCGGTCCCGCCCGAGGGCTGGGCTGCTGTTTCGTCGGTCACAGGGAACAGGCGTCGCATGTCGTGCAGTGTGACACGGCGCTTAGCATGGGTAACCGTGTCGTCCTCCACCACCGCTCCCGGATCCGGCCCCCTGACCGAGGCGGGCCCCCTCTCCCTGTGCGCACGCGAGCCGCGCGTCCCCGCGGACCGGCTGGTCGCCGAGATGGTGCCGCCGCCGCGCTTCGACTCGGTCCGCTTCGCCACGTACATCCCGGACCCGAACCAGCCCAGCCAGACCGAGGCCGTGCGGGTCCTGGAGGGCTTCGCGGCCGGGCTCGGCGGGGCGCACGCCTCCGGCGCCGGCCGGCGCGGCTTCTTCGGGTTCGGGAAGGCCCGGGCGCCCAAGGCCCCGGCGGGCCCCCGCGGGGTCTACCTGGACGGCGGCTACGGCGTCGGCAAGACCCATCTGCTCGCCTCCCTGTGGCACGCCACCCCCGCCGAGCCGTCCCGCAAGGCGTTCGGCACCTTCGTGGAGCTGACCAACCTGGTCGGCGCCCTGGGCTTCCAGCAGACCGTGCAGACCCTGTCCGGGCACAGCCTGCTGTGCATCGACGAGTTCGAGCTGGACGACCCGGGCGACACGGTGCTCGTCTCGACGCTGCTCGGCAAACTGGTCGACGCGGGCGTGGCGCTCGCCGCCACCTCCAACACGCTGCCCGGCAAGCTCGGCGAGGGCCGGTTCGCCGCCGCCGACTTCCTGCGCGAGATCCAGGGCCTGTCCGCCCATTTCCGCGCCCTGCGCATCGACGGCGAGGACTACCGCCACCGCGGCCTGCCCGAGGCGCCGGCGCCGTTCACCGACGAAGAGGTGACGAAGGCGGCGTACGCCACCGAGGGCGCCTCGCTGGACGACTTCCCGCATCTGCTGGACCACCTGGCCAAGGTGCACCCGAGCCGGTACGGCGCGCTGACCGACGGGCTGCGGGCGGTGTGCCTCACCGACGTGCGGCCGGTGCCGGACCAGTCGACGGCGCTGCGCCTGGTGGTGCTCGCGGACCGGCTCTACGACCGCGAGGTCCCGGTGCTGGCCGCGGGCCTGCCCTTCGACAGGCTGTTCAGCGAGGAGATGCTGAACGGCGGCTACCGCAAGAAGTACTTCCGGGCGATATCCCGGCTCACCGCACTGGCCAGGGACGCCAAGGGACTCGTCCAGGGCGGCTAGCCGGGGCCCTGCGGTCCGCACCTGTCACCCTCTCTCGTGCATTCTCGCGGCGTTCGCCCTGCGGAGGGCCGCGCCGGGCTAACCTCTCCCTTGACCAGCCATTGACCATCGCTTGGTCCGGGAGAGGAACCACACGCATGCAGCCCCTCATCGACAACGCCCGTAGCTTCGGACAGCGCCCTGAGGAGTTCGCCGGGCTCGCCGCAGGCCAGTCCCCGCAGGTCCTGTTCATCACCTGCTCCGATTCCCGGGTCGTCCCGGCCCTGATCACGGGCGCCCGCCCCGGCGAGCTGTTCGAGCTGCGCACCGCGGGCAACATCGTCCCGCCGTACGCCTCCCGGCACCCCACCGGCGAGGCGGCCACCATCGAGTACGCCGTGGAGGTGCTCGGCGTCCGCGACATCGTCGTCTGCGGCCACTCGCACTGCGGCGCCGTCGGCGCGCTGGTCCGCGGCGACGACCTGACCGCCGTACCCGCCGTGCGCGACTGGCTGGCGCACGCCACCCCGCGCCCCGCCGGCGCGGCCGAGGACCCGGAGGTCGCCGAGGGCGTGCAGTCCCACGCGCTGACCCAGCTGCTGCGGCTGCGCTCGTACCCGTGCGTCGAACGGCGGCTGGCGCAGGGCCGGCTCGGCCTGCACGCCTGGTACTACGAGGTGCACACCGGCGCCGTACGGGCGCACCGGCCGGACACCGACACCTTCGAGTCCCTGTGAGCGCGCCGACGGCGGCCGGGTAGCGGTAGCGGCCCCCCGCCCGGCTCCATCGGCCGGGAAGTGGCATATCGTTGCATCGACAGACAAAACAGACCTCTGTGCGAGGAGGTCATCATGGTCCAGGAACTGGCTGGGGCCATCGCCGCGGCGGGCTGCGCCGGAATCGTGTACCTGGCGATGGCGGCCCGGGTGGTCAAGCAGTACGAACGGGGTGTGCTGTTCCGGCTCGGACGGCTCGCCGGTGACGTACGGGCGCCGGGCTTCACGCTGATCATCCCCTTCGTGGACCGGCTGCAGAAGGTCAACATGCAGATCGTCACGCTGCCGATCCCCGCCCAGGAGGGCATCACCCGCGACAACGTCACCGTCCGCGTGGACGCGGTCGTCTACTTCCGGGTGATCGACGCGGCGAGCGCGCTGGTGAAGGTCGAGGACTACAAGTTCGCCGTCTCGCAGATGGCGCAGACGTCCCTGCGGTCGATCATCGGCAAGAGCGACCTGGACGACCTGCTCTCCAACCGCGAGAAGCTCAACCAGGGCCTGGAGCTGATGATCGACAGCCCCGCCGTGGGCTGGGGCATCCAGGTCGACCGGGTCGAGATCAAGGACGTCTCGCTGCCCGACACCATGAAGCGGTCCATGGCCCGCCAGGCCGAGGCGGACCGGGAGCGCCGGGCCCGGATCATCAACGCCGACGCCGAGCTGCAGGCGTCCAAGAAGCTCGCCGAGGCCGCACAGCAGATGTCCGGCACCCCGGCCGCGCTCCAGCTGCGCCTGCTCCAGACGGTGATGGCGGTGGCGGCCGAGAAGAACTCCACGCTGGTCCTGCCGATCCCGGTGGAGCTGCTGCACTTCCTCGAAAGGGGCCAGCAGCAAGGTGCGCCGGACGCGGCCGCCGCCGAGCTTCCCGAACCGGGCCGGCAGCCGGGTGCGCCGAACGGTGACGCGGGCGCCGCCGCGCTCCCCGGAGCGGCCGGGCAGCAAGGCCCGCCGAACGGCGAGTCGGGTACCGCCGCGCTCCCCGGAGTGGGCCGGCAGCACACCCCGAACGGCGAGCCAGGGCCACGCCCGGACCAGCACGCCGAACAGTGAGTCCGAGCCGCGTCGGAACGGGCGCCGAACCGCGACGGGAGGCCGCCCCGGCCCCCGACGACGGCGGGAGGCCACGCCCGGTCCGGCGTGCCGAACGGTGACGGAGGGCCGTGTCCGGACTAGCGTGCGGGCATGCGCAAGACCTCGGCGGTCCTGGTGGCCGCGCTCGCCGCCGTCGCGGGGTGCGGGGGCGCGCCGGGCCACGGCGACAGCGCCCCCTCCCCCACGGCCGCCCGCCGGATCGCGGTGACGAGTACGGCCTACTCCGACGGCGGCACCGTCCCGCGCCGCTACACGTGCGACGGCGAGAACATCTCGCCGCCGCTCGCCTTCTCCGGCGTGCCCGCGCGGACGGTGTCCCTGGCCCTGCTCCTGCGGGACCCCGACGCCCCGCACGGCACCTTCACGCACTGGCTGGCGTGGGACCTCGACCCCCGCACCGGCCACCTGTCCGCCGGAGAGCGGCCGCCCGGTGCGACCGAGGGCCGCAACGGCTTCGGCGGGACCGGCTACGGCGGCCCCTGCCCGCCGCGCGGCAACCGGCCCCACCGCTACGTCCTCACGCTCTACGCCACCGACCGCCGTCCCGGCCTCACCCCCGACGCCACCCCGGACGACCTCCTGCGCGCCCTGTCCGGCCACACCCTCGCCACCGGCACAATGACCGCTCCGCGGGTCCGGTCGGTCGCGCCGTGGCCCGTCATCGCCGACCGGGCGCAGCCGTCGAGCCGCCGCGCCCGGTCCTCGCTGATCGCGTCCGCGGGGCGGAGCCGCACAGCGAGGCCGGGCCGCGCCTGTGCGGGGCGCCGCCCATGGCGCCCGTCGGCTGGCGGGTTGCGGGGCGGTGGACGCACCATCGAAGGATCCGTGAACGGAGGGGCGCCCGTGGGAAAGAAGAGTGCCGGGGATCTGCGGGAGCTGCTGCGCCTCCCGCCGGGCGAGGCCGTCGAGCTGACCGCGCACGACCCGGGGGCGACCTCCGGAGCCCCGGGCGGCAAGAGCGCCGGTCTCGCCGACACCGCCAGGACGGGCAAGCGGCTGGCCCGGCTCCAGGAACGGCTGTGGGCGGCGGGCACCGCGGGCGACCGGCGGCGGCTGCTGCTGGTGCTCCAGGGCATGGACACCAGCGGCAAGGGCGGCACGGTCAAGCACGTGATCGGCCACCTCAACCCGTCCGGCTGCCGTTTCCACGCGTTCAAGGCGCCCACCGAGGAGGAGCTGCGGCACGACTTCCTGTGGCGCGTGCGGCGGGCGCTGCCAGAGCCCGGGGAGATCGGCATCTTCGACCGCTCGCACTACGAGGACGTCCTGATCGCCCGCGTCCGGCACCTGGTGCCGCCCGCCACCGTCGGCAGCCGCTACGGCCTGATCAACGACTTCGAGCGCGTCCTCGCCGAGGACGGCGTGACCGTGGTCAAGTGCTTCCTGCACATCTCCTACGAGGAGCAGAAGCGCCGTCTGCTGCGCCGGCTGGACCGCCCGGACAAGCACTGGAAGTTCAGCCTCGGCGACATCGACGAGCGCACCCTGTGGCCCGACTACCAGGAGGCGTACGAGCTGGCCCTGGAGCACTGCACCGCCCCGCACGCGCCCTGGTACCTGGTCCCGGCCGACCACAGGTGGTACCGGAACTGGGCGGTCAGCCGCCTGCTGCTGGAGCATCTGCAGGCGCTCGACCCGCACTACCCGAAGGGCGACTTCGACGTCGCGGAGGCCCGGAAGGAGCTGCTGAAGCAGACGTGAGCCGAGCCCGCGAGCGGATACCGACGCGGACGTGAGCCGAGCCCGCCGGTGACGGCCGACGCGGACGTGAGCCGGGCCGCCCGGGGTACCCGGCGGGCATGCGCGAGCAGCGGAAGGTCACCGATTCGTACTGGCTGCGGACCGCCCCCCGGCCGCACCACCCGGCGCTCACCGGGGATCTCGACGTCGACGTGGCCGTCGTCGGCGCGGGCATGGCCGGGCTGAGCACCGCCCATGAACTGGCCCGGGCGGGGCTGCGGGTGGCGGTGCTGGAGGCCGACGGGGTGGCGGCCGGGGTCACCGGCTACACCACCGCCAAGCTGACCGCCCAGCACACCCTGGTCTACGACGGGCTGCGGCGCACCCGCGGGCCCGAGGGGGCGCGGTTGTACGCCCGCTCGCAGTCGGAGGCGATCGAGCACGCGGCGGGGCTGGCGGCCGGGCTGGGCATCGAGTGCGAGTGGGAGACGCGGGACGCGTACACCTTCGTCCGGGACCGGGAGCGGGTCGACGAGGTGCGCGCGGAGGCCCGGGCGGCGCGGGAGGCGGGGCTGGACGCCTCGTTCACCACCGAGACCGGGCTGCCCTTCGGCGTGGCGGGCGCGGTCCGGGTGACCGGGCAGGCGCAGTTCCACCCGGTCAAGTACCTGCGGGCGATCACCGGCGATCTCCTCGCGCGGGGCGGCCTGGTGTACGAGGGGACGCGGGTCGTCGGGCTGCACGAGGGCGGCGAGCCGTGCCGGCTGACGACCGAGGCGGGCCACACGGTGACCGCCCGGGACGTGGTGGTCGCCACCCACTACCCGATCTTCGACCGGGCCCTGCTGTTCCCCCGGCTCTCCCCGCGGCGCGAGCTGGTCGTCGCGGGGCCGCTGGGCGACGGCCCGGATCCGGGGGGCATGTACATCACGCCCGAGGAGAACACCCGCTCGGTGCGCACCGCGCCGTACGGGGAGGACGGGCAGCGGCTGCTCGTCGTCACCGGGGAGCACTTCACGCCCGGCACCGGCGACCCGCAGGCCGGCTTCGAGGGGCTCGCCGCCTGGGCCCGGGAGTACTTCCCCGGGGTGACCCTGGACTACGCCTGGGCCACGCAGGACATCGATTCGACCGACACCGTGCCGATGGTCGGCCCACTGCACCCGGGCGCCCGGCACTCCTACGTGGCCACGGGCTTCGGCGGCTGGGGCCTCAGCGGCGGCATCATGGCCGGGCTGCTGCTGACCGCGCTGATCACCGGCCGGGACTGCGCGTGGCGGGAGCTGTACGACCCGCGCCGGCTGAAGTCGGTGGTGCGCGAGGCGCCGTCGCTGCTGAAGACGCAGGCGAAGGTGGCCCGGCACCTCGTCGGCGACCGGCTGAGGCCACCGGCCTCGGTGGAGGACCTGGCCCCCGGCGACGGCGCGCTGGTCCGGAGCGGCCTGGAGCGGGTGGCCGTGCACCGTGACGACGCGGGCGACCTGCACGCCGTCTCGGCCCGCTGCACCCATCTCGGCTGCCTGGTCTCCTTCAACCGGGCCGAACGAGCCTGGGAGTGCCCCTGCCACGGCTCCCGGTTCGACGTGGACGGCAAGGTGCTCCAGGGTCCTGCCGTGCGACCGCTGGAGCCACGGGACATCGGGTGACCCGGGAGAGCCGCCCGCCGCGCGGGTGACCGTACCGCCACGCCGCAGACCATATCGGCATATAACCGGGCAATAAGTTCTACGTTCATACGGTGATCCCACTAGCACGCCGTATCACCGCCGTCTGCGCCCTGGGTGCGGCTCTCGCCGCCTGCGGGACCGCGGGCACCACCCGCCCGGCCCCGGCCAAGTCGTCCGTCTCCGCCTCTCCCTCCGCCTCGCGTCCGCCCGTGCTCGCCCCCGGACCGGGCGGGGTGACCCCGGTCTTCGAGCACGGTCCCCGCAACCTGGGCAAGACCGTGGCGTTCACCTTCGACGCCGACATGACCGCCGACGAGGGGCCCCGCGCGGCCTCCGGGGAGCACTTCGACAACCCCGAGCTCATCGGCACCCTGCGCAGCCTGAAGGTGCCCGCGACCATCTTCATGACCGGCCGGTGGGCCGACGAGTACCCGGCCGAGGCCCGCAGCCTCGGCGGCGACCCGCAGTTCGAGGTCGCCAACCACTCCTACAGCCACTACGCGTTCACCGCCGACTGCTACGGCCTGCCGACGATCTCCCCCGACAAGATGCGCTCGGACGTCGAGCGGGCGCAGACCGCCTTCCACAACGCGGGCCTGCGCGACACGATGCCGTACTTCCGCTTCCCGGGCGGCTGCTACGACCGCCAGACGCTGCGCACGCTCGGCGGGCTAGGGATGACCGCCGTGCAGTGGGACGTGGTGAGCGGTGACGCCTTCGCCACGGACGCCGACGCGGTGGCCCGGCAGGTGCTGGACGGGGTCAAGCCCGGCTCGGTCGTGATCATGCACTGCACCCGCAGCGCCGCCCCGACCACCGAGCAGGTCGTCCGCACGGTCGTGCCGGAGCTGCGCAAGCGCGGCTACAGCTTCGTGAAGGTCTCCCAGCTGATCGGCGAGAGCGGCGGACACCGCTGAGCGTCCTACGCTGGGAGCATGAGCGACCAGGAGGACACGACGTACTGCACGATCGCCGACGCCACCCGCCCGCCGAAGGCCGACGGGCCGCCGTACGCGGAGTGCGTGCTGTGCCGGGAGCCGACGGAGTACCCGGAGTCGTACAAGGGCATCACGCGCTGCCCCCGGTGCGAATGGCAGGAGGCGCAGCGGACCGCCTGCTCGGGGTGAGCCGCGGCCGGTGAGCGCGCGGGCCACGGTCCGCGCGCAGGGCCGTCCTCAGACGGCCATGCCCCGGCTCAGCCCGGCCGCCCCGGCCCGCAGGGCCGCCGCCCAGGCGCCGCGCCGGCCGGGGTGGACATCCCGCCGCCGACCGAGACCTGGACGTCCGACAGCGGGTCTTCCGAGAACGGTTCGAGCCGAGCCCAGTCCACCGTGATCCCCGCACGCTGGGCGAGGACCAGCACCATCCCGCCCCCTCAGCCGATCATGGCCCAGCGTAGCCAGCCGGTTGGCTCCGGTCGCCTGGGTTGCCTCCCGAGTGCCCGCGCGTTGATCGGCCCGTCATCGGGTTCGTAGGCTGGGCTGTCGTGAGCCATGTTCCAGTCCCCGGTGGGAGTCCCTTCCAGGCCGAGCGCATCCTGCGCGACGAGGCCCCCCAGTACGTGCTGCCGCTCGTCGTGCGGATCGAGCGGAGCGCGCCGCCCGCCCGCACCGACGCGCTGGAGACGGCCGCCCGGGCCGTGCTCGTGCTGCTCGGCGACGACCGGGCGCTCGGCGACGGCGAGTGGGCCGAGGCCGTGCGGCACTGGGAGGACGCGCGGATCCGCAAGGTCGTCCGGCGGGCCCGGGGCGCCGAGTGGCGGCGCGCCGAGGCGCTGCCCGGGATCACGGTGACCGGCAAGTCCGCGGAGGTACGGGTCTTCCCGCCGGTCCCGCTGGACGGCTGGCCCAAGGACCTGGCGAAGCTCCAGGTCTCCGGCACGGAGCTGGACGACCCGGAGCCGCCCGTCGACGCCGACCGCGCCGAGCCCGTGCTGTGGCTGAACCCGGAGCTGGAGATGTCGGCCGGCAAGGCCATGGCCCAGGCCGGGCACGGCGCGCAGCTGGCCTGGTGGGCGCTGTCCGGCGAGGCCCGTACCGCGTGGCGCGAGGCGGGCTTCCCGCTCACCGTCCGCACCGCCGAACCCGCCGAGTGGGCCGAACTGACCCGCAGCGGCATGCCGTTCGTCAGGGACGCCGGCTTCACGGAGATCGCCCCGGGCTCCTGCACGGTCGTCGCCGACCACCCCGCGCTGCGCTGACGGCCTGATCGGCGGGTGTCCGCCGCCCCTGGGCCAGAACCTCAAATGTTGCTCTGAACGCGGCGCGGAGGGGGTTCGGGGCGGGCGGCCGGGGCCATACCCCCGTAGTTCGCCGCGGGAGCGGCGGGGAGGGGGACGGGCCATGCGGCGACTGGGCACGGGGATCGGCTGGCGGCCGGAGATCGCGGACGCCGTGGAGCGCATGCCGGGCATCGACTGGGTGGAGGTCGTGGCGGAGAACGTCTGCCCCGGCCACCTCCCCGAGTCGCTGCTGCGGCTGCGCGAGCGAGGGGTGACCGTGGTCCCGCACGGCGTCTCCCTCGGCCTCGGCGGCGCGGACCGCCCGGACGAGGGACGCCTGACGGCCCTCGCCGAGCGCGCGGAGGCGCTGGACGCGCCCCTGGTCACCGAGCACATCGCGTTCGTCCGGGCGGGCGGCACGCTCACCGCCTCGCCGCGGCTGGAGGCGGGCCATCTGCTGCCCGTGCCGCGCACCCGGGACGCGCTGGACGTGCTCTGCGAGAACGTGCGGATCGCCCAGGACGCGCTGCCGGTGCCGCTCGCCCTGGAGAACATCGCCGCGCTGTTCCCCTGGCCGGACGAGGAACTGACCGAGGGGCAGTTCCTCGCCGAACTGGTCGAACGCACCGGCGTACGGCTCCTCATCGACGTGGCCAACCTGCACACCAACCGCGTCAACCGCGGCGAGGACCCGGCCGAGGCGCTGGCCGCGCTGCCCCTCGAGGCCATCGCGTACGTCCATGTGGCGGGCGGCTTCGAGCGCGACGGCGTCTGGCACGACAGTCACGCGCACCCCGTGCCGCGCCCGGTGCTCGACATCCTGACCGACCTCGCGTCCCGGGTGAACCCGCCGGGGGTGCTGCTGGAGCGGGACGAGAACTTCCCCGAACCGGCCGAGCTGGAGGCGGAGTTGGCCGCGATCCGGGAGGCGGTGAGGGACGCGGGCGGGGACACGAGGGGTGCTGTCGCCGGCGCGGGCACCGCTGCCGGCGGGGGTGTCGCCGTACTGGCACGGCCCGTCGCCGGGGTACGGACCCGGGAGGAAACCCGGCAGCGGCTCGGGGTCGCACAGGCCGCTGTCCTGTCCTCCCTGGTGGCGGGGACACCGGTGCCCGAGGGGTTCGACCGGGTGCGCATGGGGGTGCAGGCGCGGGCGCTCGCCTCGAAGCGGGCGGACGTGGTGGCGAAGGTGGCGCCCGAGCTGCCGCTGATCCTCGGGGAGGGGTACCGGGAGGCGTTCCTGGCGTACGCCCGGGTGCGGCCGATGAGCGAGGGGTACCGGCGGGACGCGCTGAACTTCGCGGCGTATCTCCTGGAGGGCGCCCGAGCGATCGACGCGGAGACCCGGCGAGCCCTACGGGAGTGGTGGCTGGACCGCTCGGGCCCCGCCCCGCGCTCCCACCGCCCGACGGTACGCGTGGCCCGCGCGGCCCGAAGGGCCCTCCTCCGGAGGGGGTGAGGGTACGAACGCCCCCGAAGGGCGGGCCGCTACGGGCAACGGCACCACAACTCCCACGGGGCACGGAGATCTGCGCGACCAGCCACGACGAACCCGCACCCGACCACGACCGTCAGCCAAGTCCCCACACCCCGCCAGAGCCCCGCGGGGGCGCGCAGTAATATGCCAAGCCCGGCACCCGCCCCCTCGCACCCCGGCGTGCGGTGCCGTATCAGGAGGCACCATGCGACCGCGACCCCCGATCAAGGGCCGAGGCATATTCAGCGGCACCGGACTCATCGTCCTGGCCCTCGCGGCGACGGCCACCGCGCTGCTCTACCCGCTCTGGTCCTACGCCGACCGGCAGCAGCCGGCCGGCGTGGACGTGCTGAGCGCGCAGACCGTGACCACCCCGTACGGCCCGCTGTCCGCGCAGGACCGGGACTTCGTCACCAAGGTCCGGCTGGCGGGGCTGTGGGAGGTGCCCGCCGGAGAGCTGGCGGAGCGCGAGGGGACCACGCCCGCCGTCCGCACCGCGGGCCGGCACCTCGTCGACGGGCACGCCTCCCTCGACGCGCATGTGCGGACCGTCGCCACCCAGCTCGGCCTCCCGCTGCCGGACCAGCCGAACGCGCAGCAGAGGCAGTGGCTCGCCACCCTGACGGCGGCCCAGGGCCAGGACTTCGACCGGCAGTTCGCGCAGATCCTGCGGCTCGCCCACGGACGGGTGTTCGCCCTGGTCGGCCAGGTCCGGGCCGGCACCCAGAACTCCCTGGTCCGTGATCTCGCCGACGACGCCAACGCGACCGTGCTGGACCACATCAAGATCCTGGAGGCCACCGGGTACGTCGACTTCGGCGCGCTGGCCCGGGACCTCGCCGCCTCGGCGTCGCCGGTGCCGACCCCGCCGGAGGTCGATCCGAGCGCCGCCGTGCCGGTCACGCCGTCGCCGGACGAGACGTACTCCCTGCCGCCCGCGGCCTCCCGCCCGGCGCCGGCGAACAGCCCCTGAGGTCCCGGCCCGGGCGGGAACGGAACGTCACATACCGGCAACACTCCGTCCGGATGATGAACAGGGCATGGCGTTCGCCCAGGCCCCTGGCATAGAAACACGTCATGTTCTGGGTCCTTCTCCTGCTCCTGGCCTGGGTCTTCGCCGGTACGGCGTGCACCGGGCTGTGTCTGGCCGCGGTCCGCGCGGCGGCCGCCGACACGCGTGCCGTCGCGCCGGCCGGGGAGCACGATCTGACGCTGTACGAGGCGGCCTTCCTCTCCGGCGGCCCCGCCCGGGTCGCCGATGTGACGCTCGTCTCGATGGCCCGTCAGCGGCGGCTGCTGCTCGCGCACACCGGCTGGGCCACGGTCGTGGACCCGCGGGGGCGGGACGAGATGGAGCGGTCCGTCATAGGGGCGATCGGGCCCGAGGGGCAGTCGCGGATCGCGCCGGTACGGGCGCGGGCGGCCGGGGCCGAGGCCGTGCGCCGGCTGGCCGACGGGCTGGTGCGGTCGGGGCTCGCGGTGCCCGACGGCACCGGGTCCACCGTGGGGGCCGCCGTCCGCCGGGTGCGGGCCGCCGCGCTGGTGGTGGCGGCGCTCGGGACGGCCGCGCTGCTGCTGCCCGTCCAGACGGGGACGCCGCGCCTCCTGGTCGGCCTGTGGTTCGCCCTCCCGCTCACGCTGTCGCTGTTCCAGCGGGCCGAGGGGGTGGTCCGCGACAACATGGCCGCCATCCCGCTCTGGTACCAGAACGGCAGCGCCGGCTACTCCGAGCGGCTGTCCCA
>NZ_JBSGDB010000129.1:0-20343 GCF_053602155.1 Streptomyces sp. NPDC004561 | reverse complement strand
CGCCCGTCGAGTACGAAGCCAACTACTACACGGAACTCACGAAACCCCAGGTCACAACCACAATCTGAGATCTCTACCGAACCCGGGGCGGTTCACTGTCCTTTCGGCGTCTGCGTGGGCGATGGCCGGGCATACGGGTTTCACCCCCTTGTGAGAGGAGCCCAATTCCATGCTTGGCATAGTCGCGGCGGTGCTGTTCTTCGTGTCGTTTCTGATCAACGCGGCGGATCTCAGCACCAATCATGCGTTTTCTTCGACGAACGTGATGCTGCTGGGGCTGACGGCTCTGGCCCTGCACGTGGCCGGAATCGGCGCTGGCTGGTCCCGCAGACGCTGACCTGTGCCTGTTCCTCGGGCTTGGTGACAGCTCGCCATCAAGCCGTGTCCGCGAGGTGGCCGAACGGCTGGGGTACCGGCCCTCGGCCGCCGCCCGCACCCTCCGTACCGGCAGGTCGGGGCTGATCGGTCTGACCGTGACCACGTACGGGGACGACCCCTTCACCTTCACCGACTTCGCCGAACTGGCGCGCGCCGCTACCTCCACCGTCCTCGCCCGCGGCTACGCCCTGGTTATCCTGCCCGCGACCTCCCGCCACGACGTGTGGTCCAACGTCGCCCTGGACGGCACTGTCGTCATCGACCCCTCCGACCAGGACCTGTTGGCCAGCGAGCTGATCCGCCAAGGGCTGTCGGTCGTTTCCGTGGGCCGCCCACCCGGTGGGATCCCCGTGACCGCCTGGGTCGACAACGACCACGAGGCCACCGTCCTCGGCATCCTCGACCACCTCGCCGACGTCGGCGCCCGCTGCATCGGCCTGCTCACGGGCACATACACCCATCTGTCGACCACCGCCTACCTGGCCCTGGCCGACTGGCGGACCTTCGACCCGCTCCTGCACGCCGCCCACATGAGCACCCGCCTCCCGCACCCTCCCGCCCCTGGCTCTGTTCACGAGAACCGACAGCAAAAGTTTCGACGGCACGGAGCGGTCCTGAATCTTCGAACGACGGTGGCCTGATGACACCTGTCAGGCCTCGGGCCTAAGGTGTGCCGGTGATCTTCAGAAGGAAGCAGAAGGCCGCGGACCTGGCCGCCGTCATATCAGAGCTGGAGCAGGCAGTGGCCGCTCGCAACGGTGGCCGCACCGAGCGTGCGTTCAACGCGGCGATGAGTGCTCTGCAGTCGGCGAAGGGCACCGAATGCGTGCCGGTGGGACCCCGGTTGGCCGCGCTACTCCCCGCCTTTCCGCCCACCGGCCCGCGCTCGATGCTGGCGACGATGGCCGGCTTCTGCGTGGAGCACGGTGCCGATCCGGCGGCCTGTGCGGAGCCGATCCTCGACGGCACCCACCGGGACCTGCTCGATGCCCTGGAGTTCGCCCGCCGCTGGGCCGCCGCCGGCGGTGCCGGGGACGAACTGCCGGAGGCCGACGAGAAGATCATCGACGACGCGCTGATGGCCCGGCTGGGTGGCGAGGCGCACGAGGCGTTGCGGCTGGCGCTGGCCTGGTGCTCGGTCGAGCAGTGGCAGCCCCCCGCGCTGGCCGTGCTGTGCCGCAGCACCGAGGTGCGCCGTCGGCACGCATCCGCGCTCCTCCCCGCCTGCCGCGACCTGGCGGCCCTGGAGCGCCACGACCTCAAGTGCCTGGCCTACGCGCTGGCGATCCTGGACGACGAGCCCCTGGTGGTACTGCACCGGCCCACCCGGACCGGGTTCGAAGTGCGCATCGGCGGCATCGGGGACAACTTCCAGTTGCACACGCTGCTCGCCCACGTGCTCATCGGCGGCGGCCACGTGCCCGGCACCGCACCGTCGGCGGAGAGCGTCCACCTGGCCACGGACCCCGAGCCCGCCCAGGGGCGCACCGGGACCGTCGCGACCGGGGCCTTCGAACTCCTCGCCCCGGACGGGGAGCGGATCTGGAACGAGGGGCTGCCCGACGACGTCCCCGTTGTGGAGGGACGCCGCCTACTCGTGCTGGACGAGCCGATGTACCCGCGCAGTTGGAACGCCGACCGGTTCTTCCCGATGCTCCCGGGGACGGCCGAGCTGACTCGTGTACTGTCCGCCGACGAGGTCCAGACCTGGTTCACCTACACCTGCTGGTCGTCCTGACCCGGTCGCCGGGCGCCACCGCTCGGCGTCGGCTGTTGCCGCGGCCAGAAGTCTGGGCTCGGGCCTGGCCTCTATCGAACAAGAAGCGCGCCGGGTGCTGTCGAAATTGCTGAACATCTGCTGTCGATTTTTGGGTTCTGGCACGACTTCCGTCGAAGCAGTCACGATTAGTGATCAGTGGGTGTTTCGAGTGCTTGGAGGATCTGTCGCACTTCCTGGCGCCACTGGTCGGCGTCGGCGCTGTCCACCCAGCCGGTTGCCAATCCTGATCCGCCCTGGAGAACCCGGTCCAGTGCGAGTCTCGCCGACGCGCGAAGGGACTCTGGCAGTTTGGGCAGCGGTTCCCTGGGGCCGTCATCGGGGTCAATCACGATGGGGCTGTCCGGGAGGGTGCTGGCGGCAACGGCTTTGGCCCCGTCTCCGCCATCGACGCGTTCTCCCGAGCCGGTGACTCGCTGGAATGCCCGCCCCAGCACGTCAATAACCTGCTGGTGGGTGAGTCCCTCAAGTCCATCGACGAAGTCTGCGGCGAGGTCGCTGTCGAACGGGCCGGTTCCGCAAAAGGTCGGCGATGCCCTCGCGGGCGACGACGATGCATGCCTGCCGGTGACGGGAGGCGAGCACACACAGCCGCCCGGCCTCCAGGTGGAAGGCGGTGGCATCACGGCGGCCGGACAGCGGGTATACGACGATGACGACCTCGAACTCGCGGCCCTGCAGCCGGTTCGCGGTGTCCACCGCCACGCCCGGCGCGCTCGGGTTGCCGGTTCGGGTAGCCCGCTACTTGTGCCACCCCCGCACGGCCGGCGCCCTCCTGGTCGGTTTCTTCGACTGCGACATCTGGGACACCGGCAGACGGCCGATCTGCTCCCTGGGTCACAGCCGGGAGCAGATCGAGCGGGAACAGCACAAAACAGGCCGCAGCCCATCAACTTCCCGCGCAGGCCAAAGTGCTGGACTGCAGGCCATCAGGTCAGCAGATCTGACCATGACGACTCGCCTCCGAACCGTCATCTCCCCGCCACCTGTCACCAATGGAAATACAGGAACACTGCCACTGATTGCCAGGCGCCAGAGCTGCGGTCTCTTCGAAACAACGAGTATGCCCGAGTGCATGATTCAGCAGGCACCTGGCGCGTACGCCGGGCCTACGCCCTGACTGCGCAGTGCGATGGGCTCATGCCGGCTCAAGTGTCCGTGTGCCAAAAGGCGACGTCGAGTGGAGGCGGGCCGCCGTCGTTTTCTCCTGCGCGCCATGGGCTCGATCAACTGGTCCGGACTGGAATGGTCAGGTCATGGCGGATCTGTCCCGACTCGGGGGACCTGCGCTGGACCTGCCCGTGAGGTGACTCCCGAGGCAGCGCGCCTGGTCGTCGCGCGGTGGGCGAACAGCCGCTCCACGGCTTGGGGGATTGAAGCCCGTCCTGCGGTTCATTTCGTACTGATGTTTTTTCGTCGGGTGAGGCTGGTGGGGTCGGTGGCAGGATCTTCATCGGTACACTGGCTTATGTCTTCAACACGGCTCTCGCGCCCGGTAGTTGCAGTTGTAGGTAGTGTCGCAGCCGAACGTGTATTCACGCCGCAGCTGAAGTCCGTCGAACAAGCTCGTGAGGCGTGTCGTCTGTTGGGGCAGGAGTTGGCACGTGCCGGGTGCGATTTAGCCGTGTTCTCCAGCAAACCCACGTACATCGAGCGGGACGTCGTCCACGGCTATGCGGAGGCATGCACGTCCGAGGCGCCTGGCCATGTCGCAGCCTATCCGCCGCGCCATCGGGACGTGGATTTCGCTTTGCCCGAGGGGAGCTGCGTCACCGTGGAGACGGTGCGCGATACCAGCGGGGAGTGGGAGGTGGCCTACTATCGCAGGCTACTGACGTCTGACGGGGTGTTGCTGGTGGGTGGGGGGCAATCGACGCGGATTGCCGGAATCATTGCCATGTCTCAGCGTATTCCGGTGATACCGGTTGCAGCGTTCGGGGGAGGCGCGGGTCAGGTATGGGTGAACCTCGACAAGGTCCGCAACGACACGGATGACGACGACATCGCGCTCATGGGGGATGACTGGCGCACTAGCTCGGCCTCCCGCCTGGTGGCATGTCTGCTGACGCAGCGTCGGCGCCGGCAGGAAGCGGAAGCGCGGGCAGAGCGCGAGGGGCGGTCCAAGGTCTGGCGGCTGAATTCCGGGCTGCTTGTGGCGGTGATATGCCTTTTGGGGGCGTTGGGGCTGCTGGTTGGTGCGGGAGCGCCGGGTCCGGCAGGCGCTCGGCGGCTGGCTGTCTTTGTGGCCGCTCCTCTGCTGGCCGCGGTGGGGGGCGCGCTGATCAGGCACACCTTCGAGGCCGGGGCGGGCTGGCTGCAGTCGGCGGTGCGGGGACTGGGCGCGGGAGTCGTCTCGGTGCTGCTCTATTGCGCTTCTCAGCTGCTGGCCCTCCCGGATCTGCTCGACCACCTGGACGTGCGTCGCTTGCTGTTCTTCACCGTGCCACTGGGCTTCAGTGCCGGTTTCACCTTCGATCTGGTCTTTGAACGTCTGCGTGCGGGTGCTGTGCCTGTAACGCCCGCGGGTGGGGACCCGTTGGCCTCGCCAGCACAGGCGCCCTCTGGCGGGTCTGGTTCGCCTCAGTGAGCCCCCTTAGCTGGGGCTTCCCGCTACCGTGGTGCGGGTAAAACACGGGCGCGTCGCCTGAGAGGCGGTAGAAGCGTGATTCATCCATTATTGTCCTGAATGATGGCCGATAGTGAAGGGGGAATGCGATGGACTCACTCTCGCCAGCATTGCTGGTCAAAGCAGCACTCACCGCCGCTGTGCGTGCCACCGAGGCGCCGGGACCCGACGTCTGGCGTCGCCTGACGGCCTTAGTGGCATATGCTCCCGGCACGTCGCAGTCAACATCATCCAATGCGCCCGGGATGAGGGAACTCAACGCTTTGTCGGCTGTCCCTACCAGCGAGGCAAATGCCGAAGCTCTTGCCGAAGTCCTCGAGCGCAGGGCCGGACATGATCCCCAATTCAGAAAGGCCCTCGAAGCGTGGGGAAACGAAGCCCGCAGCCGGTCGCTACAGGATGAACCGCCCCTGCAAGCAGTGGCCTCAGCTGCTCAGGGGTCAGTCCTGCAGACCAGTGTGATCAGCGGCATCAGCTTCGTCACCTATGGGCCGGAAGGCCGCCAGCGCAAAGGCTGACCTTCCCGCCACCGGGCCGGCGTACCTCATCTGGTAAGCGGAGTGCCGGCTCCTTCTGCCCCCGGTTGTTCCTCGGACTCCAAAGCTTCCCTCAGTGCCGCGCGTGCTTCCTCCTTGCGCCCAGACATGTCCAGCACATCACTTAGCAGCAGCAGTGCATCGATCTTGCCGTCCGAGGATGGGGCCTGCCGGAAGGCCTCGATGGCCAGCTGCAAATGGTCGATCGCGTGAGGGTCATCAGCACTCAGCGCAGCCCGGCCCAGACCCAGCAGAGCATGCGCCCGGCTGGTGAGGTTCCCCACCGCGCCATGGAGATCAGCGCTGGCGGAGAGCGATTCCTGTGCATGCCCTGTGAGCCCCTCGGCCAGCTGGGCGAGTCCCAGATTCAGCAGCGCTTCTGCTGCTCCCGCTTCATCGCCGGCCTGCATCAATGCTTGTGCCGTGGGCGTGAGAGCCTCGATGGCGGCAGCATGCTGTCCCAGGCGTCGCAGGACTTTCCCCACGTTGTTGTTGCACTGGGCGGCTCGCACCTCGTCACCTAGGTGAAGGTAGAGGTACTGGGCCTCCTCCAGCGCATGCAGTGCGTCGTAACCGTTGCCCGTCTCCAGCAGCGCCAGTCCCTGATCATTATGGGCTCGGGCTGCGCTGCGCAGATTTTCCAGCTCTCGGTAGTCAGCGGCAGCCTCGCCCAATAGCAGAGCTGCCGGAGTGAACAGGCCGCTTTCCAGCATGGCCCGCCCGAGAGTTTCCCTCACCGCGGCCCGACGAGGCTGGTCGCCACTCTCGTCACGGTTGCAGAGCTCAGCTGCCTCGGCCAGAATCGCTCGCGCCTCGCCGCGCTCACCAGAGCGTGCCAGAGCTGTTCCAAGACGGCCGTACAGCATGGCGCGGTCCAGGACGGGGGCATCGGTCTGAGCCAGCAGGTCCAAGGTCTCTCTAAGGGGAGCGATAGCCTGCTGGGGTTCTTCGGCCTCCAGCAGCGCGATGCCCAGTTGGCCTAGGACCTGGGCACGCACGGCCACGTCGGCCGGCCCCTGACAGGACTCTGCCGCTCGGTACAGCGCAACGACAGCGTCTTGCGGGCGGTTGCTGACGAGTAGGGTCGAGGCAAGATTGCGCAGCATGACGATATAGGCACTATGGCCTTCACGCAGCTTGTGGTGCAGCTCCGCGGCCCGTTTCAGTGCGGACATCGCTTCGCTGAAATTTCCGGTCTTACCCATCGCAAGAGCAAAATTGTTCAGCGCGGCAGCACGCGTATACCGGTCGTCAGCGGTGGGGGCCGAGGATTCGAGAACGGCCCGCATGACGTGCAGGAGATCCTCGAAGTGCTGACCTCCGGTTAGGAACTCTGCAAGCGCCAGCGCAATGGAGGCAGCCCAACGGTGTCGGCCTGTTTCCAGGCAGCGGTCGACTGCCGCCACGAGACTTGCCCGCTCGCCAACCATCCACGCCAGGGCCTGCTTGCGTGAAGCGAATGGTGACGCCGTTGACGGGTTCTCTTCCCGTAGCCAGGCATCGGCCGCCTCTGCATGTTGCAGGTAGTGCTCCATCAACCGGTCAAAGGCTTCCTCCCGCTCGTCGTCGACGGCATGGGCTTCTCCCAGGCTGCGCGCATAGCGCATGATCAGGTCATGCATCCGCCAGCGACGCTCATGCGACTCGTACTGAAGCAGGTGGGCCTGCGCCAGCCTGCGCAGGATCCGGTCCGGTGAACGGCCCAGCACTGCGGCAGCGGCAGCCGAGCTGAATGCAGAGGTGGGGTGCAGAGACAGCAGCCGAAAAGCTCTCTTCTGTACAGGCGTGAGCCGTGCGACGGACCATTGGAGCGCGGCGCCGACGGATTGGCCACCGCCGGCCAGCACGGTGGAATCAGCAGGCCACCGCTCAAGGGCATCTGCAAGATCACGCACCCTCCGGCCATTGGCCAGTTGCGCGGCAGCGATGGTGAGCGCCAGGGGCAGTCCCCCGCATGCCTTGGCCAAGCGGCGCAGGTCCTGCGAAGACACTGCGGCGTCGTCTGGGCCACGCCTCTTGAGCTCCATGGCGAGCACCTGGATGGCCTCGGAATCAGTCAGCGGTCCGAGCACCAGCGGCTGGACGCTTCTGGGCCCCCCACCGCCAACGCCGCGTGAGGTGACCAGTACCGATATCCCCGGTGCCAGAGAGGGAAGATCGTCGAACTCCCAGGATGAAGCGTTGTCCACGACAATCAGAACGGGCAGTTGACCGGCGTCGGTCAGCTGATGCAACAGTGAGGAACACACCGCCCAACGGCCCGCTTCATCGGCAGGCTGAGCCTCTTTGTCAATGCCCAGCCGGGACAGCAACCGTGCCGGGGTAAACGGCTGACCGACGAGGTCCATCCACAGCACACCGCCGGTGAACCACCCGCGGGCCCGCGCTTCACTGACCGCCTTTCTCGCTAGCGCACTTTTGCCCGTTCCGGAAAAGCCGGCAACGACGGCAAACGCGGACGGAGCAGCATCGCCTAGAACCGAAAAAAGCTGAGCCAACTCGGTGGTCCGCCCGCAAAAGCTGGCCAGAAGCGGGGGCAGCTGCTCCTCCGGGAAAACTCTGTACTGGGGTTGCGCGGACGTGATGGCAGACACCAGGGGACCGGTACCCAAGAAGGGCCGGGACGACAGTGGCGGCTCCGAAAGTGTAAACGGTACCGCGCGACTCAGTAGAGCGAGCGCCCGCTCGCCCATCTCCGACCGGTTCTTGGCACCCGGCGCAGAGGTGGCCAACAGCAGCACCGGACGGCACGCAGGGTCGGTGAGGAGCTTTTCCAGAGCATCAGCGACCTGCTCACCCTTTACAGGATCAGAAAGGAGGAGGTCGAGATCATCCAGCCACACCACCGTGTCTGCCCCGAGCTCGTCCTGCACCACGGCGTCAATCAGTGTCTCGGCTCTCCCCAGCAGCCTTGGGCACCACACCCACCAGTGGGGCAGTGCCTGCCGCATGGCCTCCCACGTCGTGCGCGTACGCCCGCTGGCCGGCTCGCCTTCCACCACCAGCAAGCAACTCGCTGCACTGGCCCTGCGTAATGCCGCGCCCAGCCGCGTGTCCGCTGCGTGCGCGGAGTACGGAACCGGATCGCAGCGCACCTCGTGCTGCGGATGCCGGTAGTCGGAGGGACGCGTGCCAGCGCGCCTCATGATCAGAGGCCTGACACCGAATCGCACGGCATCACCGTCGCGGAGGTTGCTGACGCGTCCCCCCAGCAGCCCGCGGTCGCGTGATCCGGCGGCAACTCGTGCCGGATAGCCTGCAGCGTCAAAACTGTGCGGGGCCCCTACCTGATAGACGTGCCCCCGGCCCGTGCGCAGGTAGACCGGCACGTGCGCGACCGCCAGTCTCACCTGCCCTGAGCGGGGCACACGGATTTTCTGGGCCGTCTCCCATGCGGACAGATCGCCGGTGACCTCCAGCACACGAGGCTGAGTATCGGGAACCAGAATGCTCTCGGCCGGCCACCCGGGCTCCCCGACGGTGATGTAGGCACCGTCATGCCGTACAGGCAGAGCCACGTCCTCAACTCCCTCGGGAACCGCGGCCCGAGCGGGCGCCGAGAGGCGGCGCTCGGCCAGCGCCAGGACCTGGAACAGCTCCAGCGCAGTGGGAGTCTGGCGTACCCGGTCGGGAAACCGGTGCCAGGCACCAGTGAACCAGCGACGCAGCCCTTCACGTCGCTCGGGTGCCTCAACAGCCGCCCGTAACACGCGCTCGAGAAGGCGATCGACCTCGGATTGCTGATCGGTGTTCGCCTCTGCTCCACCGAGTCCGGCATCGGCCAGGACGGCAGCCCAAGTCACCTGTTCTTCCAAGGCAAGCACGGGGGACAGGCCATGGTGCATGCGAAAGACGATGTCACCGGTTTGCCGCACCGCGTCCCCGTCACCGCTCGCCTGCAGCTCTTCGCGCAGCGCTTCCCGTAGAGGGGCGAGCAGCGAAGGGCGAAAAGCCATGTACTCGGCTGAGTTACGGTGAGCCCAGGCGCCGAACCATAGTGCCGATTCGGCACCCACATCGAGGCCAGGCCGGATTCCGACCCTGACGGCCCGGATCAGTTCGGGCTCGATCCGTGTGGCGACACTGAGCAAAACTGCCAGCCGTCGTACAGCGTCCGGCATCTCCTCCACACCCGGCATATCCGAAACGAAACCGGGGATACGCACGAATCCCGTACTCATGACAGCCGGACCTGGGCCTGGGCTGTGGTCATTGAACGGTCCCAGGACAGCACGGGCATCAACGACGACAGCCAGGAAGGAATCCGCTTCTGGGGGAGAGGCGCCAGTCCCACTACCGGGCAGCCGCTGCGATGCATGATCTTGACGGCCTCCTGCCAGTCCTTACGCAGACGTTCCGCAGCGCTTCTGCTGCTGTCTCTGTTGCACCCGAAGTCACTGAGCACAAGCACCTTTGCCCCTTTGGCCGGAGGCCGATACTGCTTCCACGTCCACCCGGCGCCTTCACCACTGCGGTGCAATGGGCAGCCGGAGAAGTAGCGAACTTGGCAACCGTGTTGCCCCGCAATGGCAGTCACCCGGTCCACGAGTTCCATCTCGTCGCGGAGAAACGGCTCCATGCCCTCGCCGAGATCAACCAGGATCTGAACCCCGAAGCGCAGTGTGCGAACCGGCGAACGGGGCAGCGTTTCCACCGCGACATTCCCCGCCATTTGGTCGACGAGCCGCTCAAGGTCGACTGGCCCTTCGGGCACCGTACGGGACAGCAGTACATGCAAAGTCGCTGCCTCGGAGCTGGGAGGCAGCAAGGACTGGTACGGCAGGGGACTTCTGTCCTGATCGGCTTGCACGGGCTGCAGCATGGGTTCCCCCCACACCCGCGGCGTGCCATGAACTGAACTGAGCGGAGTAAGCAACGAGGTGGGTTCGTCGGGTGATCTGCGCGGTGGTGCAGCCGGCACCTCGGTCGGCTCGGGCTGGCTGTTCGGGCGGACGGCTGCGGCAGCAGCCGAGGGAGCCTGGCTGTGTCGGGCAGGCTGGGTCGCCTGGCGGGCCGGTTCGGGGGAGTCCATACCCAGCAGGCCTGCGATCGCCGATCGCTGCTCGTTGTCAGAAGCAGCGACTTCCAGTGACGTGACCACGTGAGCCATATCCGCGATCCAGATTTCCGAGAGACCACGTGGCCAGTCCAGCTGCTCGCCCTCTACCCCCGCCATACTCAAGCCCCAAGCTGCTGCGGCTTGACAAGGGTCAGTCCGCGTACGGCCTGCCACCTCTCATCGTCCTTCTTCACCTCGATGTCCAGCGCCCGGCAGGCCCAGAACGCATCAAGGTACTCGGCAGTGCTCGGCTCCCGCACGCCCTCCTGGCGTGCCGAATCGCGCACGGCCTTCAGCTCGGTGGCCAAGGCTGTGGCCAGTTCGACATCTCGCTCGCTGACCTCACCCAGACGCACCTGCAGATGTTCACGTGCGATCCGTACCAGCTCCTCCACCTCAGAAGGCGGGACAAGCTTGGCGATGACACAGCGGCGGAGGAAGGCTTGCGGAAGTTCACGTTCCTCATTCGTCGTGATGACGACGAGGTTCCGGTGGAACGGACGCTCCTGCGGTGTGTTGCCGGCGGCTTCGAACTCCACCCTCGTACCGGACTCGGCCACCGTGAAACCATTCATCGCCAGCGGGGCCAGGAGCCCGTTGGGTACGTCGGGATCCGCCTTGTCGATTTCGTCGATGAGCACGACCGCGTGTTCAGCAGAGCGGTCGGCGTTCTGCCTCTGCATTGGATGCTGCCAGCCATCCGGAGTCAGACCGCCGCGTGCTTGCTGCATCGCCAGGACGTGCTGAGCCGCCGCTTTCGGTGCGAAAGCCCACCATAAAGGCCCCGGTTCCACATGCAGGTCCGGATTCAGATGCTTGGAGCCGCTCCTGCCCAACAACGGCCTGGACTGAGCTTCGGCAAGGCGCCGTACCCCGTCAAAGGTCCACTGCAGGTCGCGGGCCCTCGTCTGAGACGTCACCACAAAACTGTAAAAGCGCCAGCCACGCTGCCGAGCGACGAACGGAGCCATGGAACTCTTACCCGAACCAGGTTTGCCGCGCAGAAGGAGCGGACGTCCCGCAGCCAGAGCGACCCGGACGGCCAGGTCCAAGGCATCAGGCATGACGTAGACCTCGCCGTCATCGCGGTCTGGGACGTGAACCTGAGGGCCGCCCACCACATTCGCCATTATTCTCCCTACGATCAGCATTCATCCGGTGGGCTGAACCACCGACTCGAGACTGCATTTCAAGCTGTAGGCACGCTGTTCCTGCCCCACCGGCAGTTTCACCGCGGCAGCACGTGTCAGATCAAGACCACGCAGCTCATCGGTGCCAGGTATGTCCTTGGGGACGAGAACGATCACGAACAACCACGCGAACATGCCATGGAGCGTGTTCACCACGTGCGCCACGTCCCCGAGCGAGTAGTCGGCCGTATTGATGACGAGGTACTGCGGCAGCCGGCCCCGCTGTACGGTCCTCTCGTCGAGGGGCATGCGCGGAGGCACGCAGAAAACCTTGCGAAGTGCTGCCAGGCATGCGTCCAGGAGTTCCGTGACCGGACTGCCCTCGTCGTGCGGCACTTCATCGATCGGAGGAAGCTGGCCCAGGCGGAAACCGTCCGGTTTGTTGTCCACAGCCCGCAAGACGTGCTGGCGCGCCGTCCACTCCTCCCAGGCTTGGAAGAACACGACAGGGCGTCGCTCGGCGGCTTCGCTGGTCATGTCCTGGACGAAGTGCGCGGCCGCATCGGGATCCACCCAGCTCGGCAGAAGCTCTTCGGACAACTGTTGCAGCTGGCTGCCCGCCAGGCCGGCACGCAGGGCAGCAACGGCTTGAGGCAGCGTGGCCTCGGCGGCCTCGGCGGCCTCGTCCGCAACCGCCGAAGCGGCGGCCTTGAGCATAAGGTGCGCGAGGAACAGTTCGGCGCCGACCTTCGCGCGAACATGCACCAACTCGGCCGTGCTGCACTGCAACAGGACAGCGGCGTCGGCAAGCGTGTCGGGGTTCCGCTCACGCGACGTCCTGAGAAAGGATGAGACGCGCTTAACCCAGTCCAAAAAGGGCCGATCAGCCACAGGTTCGGCCACAGGCGCGAACTCGCTGACCACCCACTCCACGAACTGTGCAACGCCCCCGTCCTCAGGCAGTGGCCTCAGCTTCCGGCGGCGTAAGACGGCTTGAACTTTGAGCAGAGCGCCAAAGCCGCGCCTCCGAGCGCTGGCGGTGTCTTCCGTGCCAAGGATCCCGGGCAGCACGGTCCGCAGGCTGCGCACCACGTGCCGTCCCATGAGAACGTCCGACTCAAGCCGGACCCATTGCGATGTCGCGATGGTCTGCGGTCCCAGGAGAACGATCGCGGCATCGCACAGATACATCTCCTCGTAGAGGACCTCGTTCCACGCGTCACCGCCACGAAGCTTTTCCACATCGGTGAAGACGTCGTACCCGCGGCTCTCTAACGCCGGTACTATCATGCTGAGGGCCTCGTCCACGCACTCATCCGTGCCCTCGCCCCCATGGCTGATGAAGATCTTCAGAGCCGTACTCCCTCTGTACCAACGAGGGTTGCCCCTCCCCCTGCACCGGACTGGCGGCCGCAAGGCCGCATCAGCCGATGCGTAGAAATTGTGCTAGACACACGACCTCTGCGTACCGACTTCAGCGCAGATTGTCAGCAACTTATATACGGCTCCCTACACACGCCCGTACCGGACGCAAAGGCGCCACCATCGCCGTGTGCTCGGCACACCAGGCCCTCGACCACGAACCACTGGGTGCCGACACCCCCTAACCACCGACCCCGGCGAGCTGGCCGCCCTCGCCACTCCGTCCCGCTCCGGCCCGGTCACCGCCTACGCTACCTACGCCTCGCTGCCCGCCGTGGTCGCCGCCCACCGTGACCACCACCGGCCTCTCTGCCGGCCGTTGCCGCGATCACCGCGAACTTGTCTCGAAGACTGGGCAGAGTCAACACGCTGGTGGACGACCAAAGAGCCCTGTCGGATGCCACCTTCGACCTCATCGAGACGGAAGCCCGTGACCGCGGACATCCCGAGTTTCGCCACCTCTCCAGAGGAGTGCATCTGGGACAACTGGTGCGAGGACAGTCCACGCAGCACTCCTCGCTGCAGCTCGCAGACCTGATCTCGGGCGCAGGGTTTTCCGTGGCGCAGCGCCACAACGGGCTCGCCAACCGTGCCGGAGAAGACCTGTACTCCGTTGTGGTGACCCTCATCGACGCGGCGGGCATGCTTCCGCACGACGAGCCTGCCCGAGTGGCCCGCCCTGCTTCTCCAGCAGCCTGACCCTCGGTTGCGCGAGGATCGCGAACGACCGGGAGGCGGAGGTGCGGGCACCGGCTGCTGAGGCGCCGCAGCGGTGTGTTGCCTGACCTGCCAAAGGCGGTGTGCCGGAGCCGGACTACGCGTTCGAGAAACCATGGGCGATCGGTCCTGCTCGTGCTGACGGGCACTCACTGCACTGCGCAGGGTCAACCCCTCGCACCGGACGTCAAGCGGCGTGCACCGTATGAGCCTGCTCGCAGGGCGTTGTGCGCTTCCTGCAGGCTTGCAGAGGAATGCGCTGTGGCTGCTATTTTTCCCTGCGAGAGCGGCGAGACCGCTCTCGCAGGGCAAAGCGGCTTTTCACAAGCAGCGTTGCCCGTCCGGCTGGCCGCAGGGGTGGGACTTGCGCGGCCCAGACAGACACGACCGGTAGTGGGGAACGTGGCGCAAGCAGGGTCGCATTCGGCGGCAGGCCAGATGACCGGATACCTCTACCAGTGCGAACTGGCCCTGCTGGAGCTCGCCGAGCACAGCTGGGACGACATCACGGTCGAAGTCCGCATGGAAGTCCTCGACGACATCGAGTTCCTGTACCAGGACAGCGACGACCCGTTCGTACTGCTGCAGTCCAAACACCGTGAGCGGGCCGGACGGCTGAGCGAGACGGGCAAGGACTTCTGGCGCTCGGTCGCCTCCTGGATCGACGCACTGACCGTGTTGGGACGGCTGTCCGACGGGACTATGCCTCTGCTGCGGCTGGCCACCACCCAGGTCGCGGCCGAAGGCACCTTCCTCCACCTGCTCCGCCCCGGCCCTGGGCGGTCCGTGGACGATGCCCTGGCCGGCATGGAGGAGGTCGCCCAGGCAGCCGAGCCCGGCAACACCGCGGACGACCGCAAAAAGTTCACCGACCTCACCCCCGCACAGCGCTACCGGCTTGTCGCGGCTATAGAGATTAACGACGCGTCGCCGCTGATGTCAGACCTCGACTCTAAGCTGGCCCGCGCACTGGGGATCAGGCCTGGCCAGCACGCCCGCGCCATCCTCGACGACATCAAGGGCTGGTGGTACGGCATGGCCGTGGAGTTGCTGGACCGAACCCGGAGCCGGGCCTCGGTGACCGCCCAGGAACTGCAGTGCCGACTCGAAGAGGCCCTCGACCGGTTCACGGGAAAGAACCTGCCCATCACCGAGACGCTGCGCCGCCTCACCCAGGCCGAGATCGCCGCCTACAAGACTGACCTGGTCGTTGCACAGATGCAGTGGATCGGCCTGAAGGACCGCACCATCGCCAGCCACCTGCGCGACTACCACTACGCCCGCGCCCAGCGCTCCGCATGGCTGCGGGACTTCACGATCACCGAGCAAGCACTCGGTGACTACGAGCGGCTTTTGTGGGACGAGTGGGACCACGTCTTCACCCGCCACACGGACGCGGTCGAGGACGACACCCCCGCCGCAGAACGCAAGGCCGTCGGCAAACGCGTCCTGGACGACTCCATGGACAAGGCTGCCGGCATCCCCGCCCGCCCCGGCAGCACCACCGAGAGTTGGATCGGACGCGGCACCCTACACAGCCTCGCCGGCCGAACCCACACCGAGGACGATGAGACGGTCGGCTGGCATCCCGACTACCCCGACCTGTGCCAGAACCACAACGAGCAGCCAGGCCAGTGACCATGACCAACCACCGCGTTCCCGAAGCCCGGGCCCTGCTCAACACCGCCTTCGGCGCCTACCTCCTGGCGACCAGTGTCCACGCCGCGACCAAGAAGGCCAACCGCCCCCTGCCCTGGCCCAGCGCCTTCCTGGTGCTGCCCCTCGTGCTGCCCACCGACACCCGCAAGGACCTGCCCACCCAGGCCGTCCACACGATGTCCGCGTGGCTCACCGAACACCCCCAGCACCAGGCCGCATTTGCTCCGCGGGCCGCCGCCCTGACCGACTACACCCGCGCCAGCCTGCGCACCGCCCTACGCCACCACGCCCTCGAGGTCACCGCAGCAGGACTGAGCTGCCCCCGCACACCAAAGGCCGCCTCGCAAGCCCCGAACGAGGAAGTCGCGGACTGCGCCCGCCACGCAGGCCTCGTCGGCCGCTGGCTCGCCGTCGTCGAGCCCGCCCTCGCCTTCAACCTCCTCGGCGTCCGCCCCTGACCACCTCTGCCCAAGGAGCCTACGAACCACCATGCAGCTACTCGCCCTGGCCCTCTACCACCGAGACGGCCGGCCCACCCCCAGGGTCGTGCGGTTTCGTCCCGGGGCGCTCAACATCCTCACCGGCGAGTCCGAAACCGGAAAGTCCGAGATCCTCGACATCGTCGACTACTGCCTGGGCCGCAGCACCCCCAACCTGCCGGACGAACCCATCGACCGGACCGTGGGCTGGTACGCGCTTCTGGTCGCTTTCCGCGACAGCCGCATGCTCCTGGCCCGACCCCGCCCCGCAGGGGCCTCGACCACCCAGGCCATGATCCGCACCGGCAGCGACACCCTCGACCTGCCCCGCGCCGACGAACTGACCCCGAACTCGAACGTCGCCGCACTGCGCAGCCAGCTCAGCGCCCGCCTAGGCATCGAAGACTTCCGCTTCCAGCCGCCCACCGGCGCCGCCCGCCAGGCATTCGACGTCTCCATCGCCCAGGCGGCCCTGCTGTGCTTCCAAAACCAGAACGAGATCGCCGACAAAAAGGCCCTCTTCCACCGCCAGACCGAGAACGGCATCGCCCAGACCCTCAAGGACACCCTGCCCTACTTCCTCGGAGCCGCCGGCCCTGAACAGGCCCTACGCCGTCACCACCTCAACGAGGCCCAGCGTGCCCAGCGCGCCGCCCAGCGCAAGCTCGACGACGCCCAGCGCCACCGCGACGCCGTGGACGCGAGCGGCGTCGCCCTGCTCCGCCTCGCCCAGAGCGAAGGACTCCTGGAGGAAGTCCCCCCGGCCCCCGGCCCCGAGGAGATCCGCACTCTCCTGGAACAGGCGCTCACCGTCACGGTCTCCACCGTGGGCCCGGTGGACCTCACAGACCGACGCCTGGGCCTGACCGACGAGCGACGGCAACTGCGCGAGCAACTGCAGCAGCTCGACGAGGCACTCGCCCTCGTGGACCGCTGGCAAAAGCAAGGAGAGGCATTCACCGGCGAACTCCACCTGCAGCTCGGCCGCCTGCAGACCATCAACCTCCTGGGACCCGAACGCGACCACGACACCGCGCTTTGCCCGATGTGCACCCGCCCGCTGGAGGAACCGGATGCCTCGGCGGCAGAGATCACCACACTCACCGCGCAGCTTGCGGAAGAACTCGACCAGGCCCAGGGCATCCAGCCGATCCGCGACGAGCACCGCAGATCCCTCCAAGCCGAACGGGCAGCCGTCGTCGAACGCCTCAAGGTCAACGGGGCGCAACTGCGGGAACTGACCGCCAGCGACGAACGCATGCGCAACCTCCAGGACCAGCATGTGCGCATCGCCCGAATCCAGGGCCGCATCGACCAAGCTCTCACCGCCAGTACGGGATCACCCGCCGGCGACATCGGTGAACTGCGCAACAACCTGGTCCTGGCCCAGGAGAACGTCGCCACCCTTCAAGCCCTGATCGACGAGGACGACGTCGCCGCCGAGGCGGAACGTCGGCTGGCCGACATCGCAGTCAACATGACCGCCTGGGCCCGGCGCCTGGACCTGGGCCAGGCCGCCTCCGCGGACGAAGTCGCAATCAGCCTCAGCCAGCTCAACGTCGTCGTACGACGCCCCCAAGGACGCCTCCCGCTCAACCGCATCGGCAGCGCCAAGAACTGGATCGGCTACCACATGGTCGCCCATCTTGCCCTGCACACCTACTTCCGGCTCCACCGCCGGCCCGTCCCCGGCTTCCTCATGCTTGACCAGCCGACCCAGGCCTTTTTCCCCGCCAAGATCAAGGACGCTACCACCGTCCAGGACGCCGACTGGAACACCGTCACCGCCTACTTCGAACTCCTCAAAGACGTAGCCGACCTGAACCAAGGCGCTCTGCAGATCATCGTGTGCGACCACGCCAACCTCACCGAAGAGCCCTGGTTCCAGGACGCCATCGTCGAGAACTGGCGGCCGCTCGACGGCCAGCGCAAGGCCCTGATCCCGAACGACTGGCTTGCCTGAACGACTGGCTTGACTGACACCCGCTCATGAGGGGGCCAGGCTCTGCGAGCGCGAGCCGGGCCCCGCGAAGGCTTGGACGCCGGTGCCACGGCACGGCCGCAGCGGACAGTGACCCCGGGACCTCCCCCTGCCTGCGAAGCGATGACCGAACCAGCGGATATCTCCACATATTCCCAGACGCTGCCGCCTACAGCGTCTTCGATTCCTTGGTCTAGATGCTGAAGAGGCATAGAACAGTAGCGGACCAGGTCTGCCCGAACGGCTGCCGTCTCCTGACGCCGCGGGCGAGGCACCGGACGGCGGTCGGGGGGCGCTGACCCTTGATCGTGGACACCGGTTGTCATGCGGCAGAGGCCAGCGTAGTTGATCGTTGCTCGAAGGCGATCGGGCTGATCTGGCCGAGGCCGGAGTGCCTTCTTCGAGTGTTGTAGCGGGTCGCCCAGCGGAAGACCGCGAGCCGGGCCTCGCGCGCCCCGGTCCACCGCTTTTTCCCCTGCAGCGTTTCCCGTTTCAGGGATGCGTTGAGCGATTCCGCGGCGGCGTTGTCCGCGCTGGTGCCCACCGCGCCGCGCGACCTGAGCACACCGAGATCCTCGCAGACCTGGGCGAACTCCTTGGAGGCGTACTGCGCCCCGTTGTCGCTGTGGAAGATCGCCCCGCGCAGGCCGCCGACGCCCCGGACCGCGGCCGCGGCCTTGAGCGCGTCGGTGACCAGCGAGGTGCGCATGTGGTCGGCGATCGACCAGCCCGCCAGTCGCTTCGAGTACAGGTCCAACACCGTGGCGAGGTAAAGGAATTCGCCGCCTCCGATGGGCAGGTAGGTTATGTCGCCCACGTACCGGGTGTTCGGTGCGAGCGCGGTGAAGTCGCGCCGCAGCAGGTCCGGCACCGGCGTCGCCGCCGGCTCGGGGATGGTGGTGCGGACCTTCTTGCGCAGGTGCAGTCCGACAATGTTGAACTTCCGCATGACGCGTGCCACCCGCTTGCGGTTGACCCGCTCACCCTCGTCACGGAGCTCGGCTGTCACGCGTGGAGCCCCGTAGGTGCCGTCGGACTCGGTGTGGATCTCGGTGATGCGCTCGGCGAGCTCGGCATCGGCCCGAGCCCGCTCGGCCCGCGCGTCCGCGCCGGCCAGCCACCGGTAGAACCCGGACCGGGAGACGGTCAGGACCTGGCACAGCCGCTTGACACCGAAGGCGCCACGGTGATCGTCGACGAACTGGAAGCGGCTGCTCACCAGCTGGTCTCGCCCGCAAAATACTTCGCGGCCCTCCGCAGGATCTCCCGCTCGAGCTCGAGTTCCTTCACCCGCGCCCGCAGCTGCCGGTTTTCCTTCTCCATCGCGGTGGCCTCGCCCGCCCCGGGCCGGGCCGCCTGCTCAGCATCCCGTGAGGTGACCCCCGGAGTGTGGACACAGGGGTTCATGCCGCGAGTGTGAGTCTATGTCCTCGCTGGTGCTGCTGTTCGAACTCGACAGGTGAGAGGTAGCCGAGCGAGCTGTGGCGTCTGCGGGCGTTGTAGTAGGTGAGCCACTGGAAGATCTCCAGCCGGGCCTGACGAACCGTCGTGAACGTGCCGTGCAGGGCTTCTCTCTTCAGCCCCTGCCAGAACGATTCGGCCAGCGCGTTGTCGTAACTCGACCCGACGCGACCCATGCTTCTGCGGACCCCGAAACGCTCGCTGACCTGGGCGAACGTGGCGGAGGTGTACTGCGATCCCCTGTCCGCGTGGAAGATCACCCCGGCGACCTGGCCGCCCCGGGCCGCCACCGCCATCGTCAGCGCGTCGACGACCAGTTCCGTCCGCATGTGGGTGGCCATCGACCAGCCCAGCAACCGGCGCGAGCAGATGTCCAGGACGCAGGCCAGATACAGCCACGTGCCGCCGACCTGCACGTATGTGATGTCGCCGCACCACTTCTCGTCCAGTTCCCCGGCCGTGAAGTCGCGTCGGACCAGGTCCGGAGCCGGTGGCGCGAGCTTGTCCGGGACCGTGGTGCGCTTGCGCCTGCGCAGATGCCGGCCCTCGATTGCGTTGACGCGCATCAGCCGCTCGACGCGCTTGCGGTTGACGGTGTGGCCGAAGCCCCGCAGTTCGGCGTGGACCCGGCGGACTCCGTAGGTGCCCTTGTGGTCAGCGTGGATCTCGCGGATCTCGGCGACCAGGGCGTCGTCGGCCACCTGGCGGGCCTGCCGGGCTGCGGTGCCGGCCAGCCACCGGTAGTAGCCCGAACGCGAGACGCCCAGGACCCGGCATATCCGCTGTACGTGGAAGTCGGCGCGATGGTCGGAGATGAAGTCCCAGCGGTCGGTCATGCCCTCATCTCCCGCGCGAAATACTGGGCCGCCCGCCGCAGGATCTCTCGCTCGAGCTCCCACTCCTTCTCTGCCTTGCGCAGCCGACCCAGCTCGGCTCGCAGCCGGACGAGTTCCTCATCGCGACTCTCGGAGCCCTTTTCACCGCTGCCGGCAGCACGTCCGGCCTGCTCGTCGGCCTGCCGCACCTAGTGCCGCATCAAGCTACGTTCGCCCTGTCGTGATGTGTCGCCCAGTTGCTGCGCCGGGAAGCGCCAGACGGCCAGAATGATCACGTGGCTG
>NZ_JBSGDB010000128.1:0-20356 GCF_053602155.1 Streptomyces sp. NPDC004561 | reverse complement strand
GAAGAGCCTGTCCATCGCGGCCCGGATAGCGTCCTCGTTGCGGCCGCGGGTCTCTGCGCGTGCAATCTTGGCGCCGCCCAGCCGACCACGATCGCCGCCCGAGATCATCGAGTGCATGGGCAAGCACTCCCGACCTAGGTTCTGACGTCAAATGTCACGCCCACATCAACAGGGCTGCGAGGGTGACGGCTGCTTGGTAGGACTCGGTGGTCTTGTCGTACCGGGTGGCGATGCCGCGCCACTGCTTCAGCTTGTTGAAGCACCGTTCCACCACGTTGCGCCGCTTGTGGGTATCGCGGTCGAAGGTAGGGGGCCGTCCACCACGGCTGCCGCGGTTCAGCCGCCCGGGCTGCGGACCCCCCTTTTCGAGCACCGGCGGCATGCTGTGGTCCGTGGCGGTGCCCAGGGTTGGGAACCGGCTGGAGGTGAAGGCTTCGAGGGTGGCGAGGAAGCTCGTGAAGTCCATCGCAAGGTCCCGTCCGAAGCGTCCCCCGGGTCCGGCTCGGTGAGATCAACATGGGGCAGATCGTGCAGCGCCTGCGGGAACTGCACGAGCTCGGTGGTGACCCGGCCGCGGTACTGCGCGTGAAGCTGTGGCAGTACCTGTGCGAGCAGGCCGACGCCGGGAAGTTGAAGGCGATCGAGCACGGCCGGGACGCCGGCGTGCCGTGGGAGCACTTCGCCGAGGCTTTGTGCGTGACCTCCCAGCAGGGCGCCTGTCAGAAGGCCCAACGGCTGAAGGCGGAACAGGTCTGCGATCCTGGTGAGCGCCGCACCCCCGAAGTCGCCCGCGAGCACGCCGACTGTGCGGCGGCCGAAGAGCGGGCCGAGCGGGCGCTCTCAGCTTTCGTCCTGCTCCGCATGCGCCGGGCGGTGGTGGGTGACCGTGAGGGTGGGGTGGGCGGGGTTCGGTGCGGGGGTGCGTTTGATGGCGCGGCTGACGATGGCTGTCTCGATGTGGCTGATGCCCAGGCCCACCAGGTCGTGGGAGAGGAAGCCGTAGAGCGCGGTCAGGTCTGGGAAGTAGGCGGCCGCGTGCAGGTTCGAGGGTCCCGACGTGGCGTACGCGCCGTGCACGGCGGGGTGATCGGCCAGTGCCTGCCCGGCGGCGGCGAGGTGGTCGGGGGGCACGTGCAGCAGGAATTTGGCCTCGATGGGCAGCCCGAGCCGGCGGGGATCGACGAGGACCTGGGTGATCAGGCGGCCCTGAGCACGCAGCCGGGCGATGCGTCGGCGCACCGTGGTTTCGGGGTGTCCGGTGTGGGCGGTCAGCGCCGCGGCGGGCAGCCGCGCGTCGGGAGTGAGCGCGTCGATGAGGGACTGTTCCAGGGCATCGGTGTCGACGCCGTAGAGGCCTGGGGAATCGGGAGCCGCCGCCCGGGGGACCGGCGCTGGCTCGGCCGGGGTCAGGGCCGCACGTTCGGGTGCGGTCAGCACTTGGTGCCGCCACTCGGAGGTGAGTCGGAAGACGTGCAGGATGGTGGCGCTTTCCAGGGACGTGACCGCCTGGGTGGAGGGCAGCTGGCGGAAGACCAGCGCGTCGCGCGAGCCGGGCTCGGTGCGGGCGACCGCGAAGATCTCGTCACCCGAGGTGGTGACGTCGATGAACGGGATGTCCTCGCGCGCCGCGAGTGCGGCCACGATGGTGTCGAGCTTCCCCCGCAGGACCCGGATGCGCAGGAATAGGGCCCCGGCCGCGCCCCCGTTGCGCGGTCGTGCCACGGGGGAGACCACCACGCGTACGGTGCCGTCGGCGCCGAGCGCGTGCAGCCGACGGCGCACGGTGGCGGGGTTGAGTCCCAGCACCTGGGCCGCGTGCTCCGCGGTGAGGCGGCCGTCGCACTGCAGCGCGGCCACCAGCCGCTGGTCCATGAGGCTCAGTACGGAATTCGCCGATGCGCGCACCATGAAGGCAAGTTTCGCCCATTCCGTCGCCGTGCGGCACCCGTTTCGGTGACCGTGCCCCAAGGATGGATGTCATCCGCCGAGGCGCCGCAGCCAACCGAGGAACGCGGGCCTGACATGGCGTCACGCATACATGGAGGAACGGAATGAAGCGCAAATTGACCGCTGTGCTCGCGGTCGCAGGCATCGCCGCAGCGACGCAGATCGTGCTGGGAACCACACCTGCGTCCGCCTCCGGCGCCGCGTACCAGCTCAAGAACGTGGCCACGGGCAAGTGCATGCGGGGCGTCCGCGCCAGCTACACGTACGCCGTCACGATGACGAAGTGCAACCGGAACGACGCCAATCAGTGGTGGGGCGTCGTCCAGGGCCAGGTGCACGAGGTCTACGGGGGCCTCCACGACACGGACATCTGTCTGGCCGTCCCCAAGAGTGAAAGCGGTGACTTCCCTAAGGACGTCGACACGACGAGCTGCAACAACTACATGACCTACTACCTGGGGATGAGCACGATCCCCAAGGCGAACAGGCCCACTACCCTCGGTACCGTCCCCGGATACATCGGGCACTACGCCTCCGGTGACACCTATCTCAGCTGTTACCAGATCGACGGCAACTACACCAAGTGGCTCTGGGTGCCCTAAGGACTCGGCGGGCTCGGCGGCTACTCCTCGCATGCTGTCAATTGCCAGGTTGGGATGGTCATGCGTCCCGGTCCTGCCGCATGGGCTGCCGACGTGCGACGGCAAAGGGCCTCGCATACCTTCGAGGTCATGGACTTCAACATCACCGCGGAGGAGGAGGCCATCGTCTTCTACCTGGCCGGAGGCGTTCAGGGTGGCCACCCACCCTCGGATGACGACCTGGCGGAGGAGCTGGGAGACGAGGTCCGCCCGCTGCTGCGATCACTCCTGGACAAGGGTTGGATTGTCGTCGGCGAGGACCGTGAGCTGGCCTTGTCGACAATCGCGCGATATGCGGTGTCCAGTCGGAGAGATGTCGGAGGATCCGAGGGCGGCAGTGTCGTCAAATGATCTTGGCTGGTGGATCACGATGTCGTGATACGCCGCCATGAACTGTCCGATGCCGAGTGGGAGTTCGTCCGGCCGCTGTTGCCCGAGTCGTCGCGGGGCCGGAAGCGGCTGGACGACCGCAGGGTCCTTAACGGGATCGTGTGGAAGTTCCGCACCGGTGTCGCCTGGCGGGATGTGCCCGAGCGCTACGGCCCGTGGGCCACGCTGCATACGCGTTTCCGCAGGTGGGCGGCGGACGGGACGTTCAACCGGATGCTGCGAGCCGCTCAGGCGAAGGCGGACGCGGCGGGCGACATCGAGTGGCTGGTGTCGGTCGATTCCACGGTCGTCCGCGCCCACCGGCATGCGGCCGGGGCCCGAAAAGGGGGCTTCGCGCCCCGGCCCTCGTCACAGCGGAGGGTCCTGGAGGTAGATCGCCTGCACGACGGAGAACGCCTTCAAGCCGGGCGTGGGTGAGACGTGCGCCACTGTGGTCCTCCTGAGTCGCGCTGGGCGTTCGGGGCATCCGTAGATGCAACGTACGAACCGGCGCGTTCGGGAGGATTAGACGAGGTGGCGGGTCCTGTAGGGCCAACTGCCGCTGTCAGAGGGGCAGTCGACGCGGCACCGCGTGACGACTCAGTCTTCCATGGCGAGGCATGGAGCGGGGGAAGGCGCACATGTTGTCGGAGCAAGTCGCTCGACATGGGCGGCGCCGAGAGCGAGACGTCGCCCCGGACCTGGTCGGCCCCGTTGTCGTCTGAGGTGCGCGCGCCGCCTGGAAGCACCGCCCGCCCGACGGACCCAATGGGGCCCGTCGTTGCCGGCACGGTCTCGTCGTGCGCACCTACCACCCCGAGGTTCCGCCGCAGGTGGAGCATGAGATCAGCGAACGGGGACTCAGCCTGGCGCCGCTGTTCGCAGCACTTGCCGACTGGTCGGTCAACCCAACGCGCCTTCCAGGTCCGTTGGTGGGGCGTTGGGCCGCGTACAGGACCGTTCACCTGCGTACATGGCGGACTCGTCCGAGTTTCGAGTGACGTGGCCGAAGCGTCGTGAACGGCCCCGAAAGGCGGTGAACGAGACGGAAACCGAGACGGCCGGCTGAAGGGACTCGGGCTCGAACCCGCGGTATGCCCCTGATGTACCCAGCCCCCTAATGCGCCCGCCAACCACGTAGCAGATGATTTGGCAGCTCCGCCTCCGGAGCGTCATGCCTCCTCCTGGCCCACGGCGCCAGTTGCCGGATGCTGACCAGCCGACGGGAGGCGACGGCGCGCGCCCCGGGCATGTGGTCCCTCTTCGCTGTCCGAGCGTGCCGACGGCACCGTTGCGCCTGTGCTGACAGGGGCGCCGCCCGCCTGCTCAACGTCTTCTCAACGTCTTCTCAACCTCTGCGGCCGAGACCTCGTGCAGGCTGGCCGAGACCAATGCCTGCTTCACTTCCGTCGCTCCAGCGCCACGGAACCGCGGCCTTACGTGGAGGGGCAAATGCGGCGGGTTTGTCAAATGTTCATATTCCAGTCGCTGTTGGGACAGAGCCGGCGGCTACTCATGTCCCGCATCGCTGCCCGCGTCATCAGTAGCAACTGGAGTTAGCCGTGACCCGCCGATCCATACGACTGGCCGCCGCCCTCGGTGTCGCCATGACCCTCGCCGGAGGCTCGCTCGCTGCGGCGTCGGAGCTCACCGGCTCCTCCGCCGCGCCGCAGAAGCCCGCAGCCGCCAAGCATGTCCTCCTGTTGTCCGTTGACGGTCTGCACCAGTCGGATCTGGCCTGGTACATCGCCCGCCACCCCGGCTCCGCGCTGGCCCGGCTGGTAGACGGCGGCGTGCACTACACGAACGCGCACACCACCAACCCCTCGGACTCCTTCCCTGGCATGACCGCCCAGGTCACCGGCGGCGGCCCGGGGACCACCGGCATCTACTACGACGACGTGTACAACCACGCACTGCTCCCGGCCGGCACCACCACCTGCAAGGGCGTCAAGCCCGGCGTCGAGGTGGACATGACCGAGGACATGGACAAGAACAAGGCCTCCCTCGATGCCGGCCAGGGCCTGAAGAACCTGCCCGGCAGCATCCTGCAGATGACCGGCCGGCCGCAGAGCCTGCTCGACCCGAGCAAGCTGCCCGTCGATCCCACGACCTGCAAGCCGGTCTACCCGCACTCGTACCTGCAGGTGAACACCGTCTTCAACGTGGCCCGCAAGGCCGGCCTGCGCACCGCCTGGTCGGACAAGCACATCGCCTACGACATCCTCAACGGCCCTTCGGGCACGGGCATCCAGGACCAGTTCTCCCCGGAGATCAACAGCGACGCAGACGGCTACCCGGCCGGAAACGACTGGACCACCGACAACAAGGCGACCGAGCAGTACGACAGCTACAAGGTCAAGGCCGTCCTCAACGAGATCGACGGCTACGACCACAGCGGCCGTCACGAGGTCGGCACCCCGGCGATCTTCGGCATGAACTTCCAGTCGGTCTCCACCGCGCAGAAGCTGCCCTCCTCCGAGGGCCTCAAGGGCGGCTACGCCGCCAAGAACGTCCCCGGCCCGCTGTTGCAGAAGAACCTCGACTACGTCAACACCGAGGTCGGCGCGATGGTCAAGGAGATCCGGTCCAAGGGCCTGGCCTCCAGCACGGACATCGTTCTGTCCGCCAAGCACGGCCAGTCGCCCACCGACCCCAAGGCCCTGACCCGCGTCGACGACGGTCCGCTGCTCGACGGGCTCAACGCCGCCTGGAAGAAGAAGCACCCAGGTGCCGGCGATCTCGTCGCGCACTCCGTGGACGACGACGGCATGTTGCTGTGGCTGAACGACCGTTCCGCCGAGGCCACCTCGTTCGCCAAGCAGTACCTGCTGTCGCAGAGCGGCAAGGGCACCGACATCAACGGCAAGCCCACCAAGTCCTTCACGAACGGCGGGCTCAGCAGGGTCTACGCGGGCAAGGAGGCGGCCGCGTACTTCGGCGTCAAGCCCGGTGACGCCCGGGTCCCGGACCTGTTCGGCATCGCCAAGTACGGCGTGGTCTACACGGGCGGCACCAAGAAGATCGCCGAACACGGCGGCGCCCACGCTGACGACCTGAACGTGCCGCTCGTCATCTCCGGCACAGGCACCCCGGCAGGCGTGACCAAGTCCGCTCAGGTCGAGACCACCCAGATCGCCCCGACGATCCTGTCCCTCCTGGGCCTGAACCCTCACAACCTGCAGGCCGTCCAGAAGGACCACACCCAGGTCCTGCCGGTCCGTTGACCCTCGACCTGTGACCCCGGCACGGGTGGGCCGCACGCAGAACAACGCGCGGTCCACCCGTGCTCATTCGCGCCGTCAAGCGCTGGATGTGCCACGGCCTGCCAGCAAGCCGGAGCCCACCGGAAACCCTTCCCTTCGGTGACACCGCAGGTGAGGGGCTGCTTCGGTACCACGGCCCACCTGTGGCCCACTTGATCGGCGTCAGCCAGCGCAGGCGGCTCGCCACTCCGCGGTTATGCAGCCCTCTTCCATGTCCCCACCACTCCTTGGTTACGCCGTGGCTGAGCATCGCTCTCTACACCAACGGCCTGGTCGAGACCCGAACCGAGCCCCTCGACGCCCGCCTGGACAGCCTCCTCCACACACTCGATGCCACACGTGGCCAGGTCCTGAGCGAGATCTGTGACCGTGTTCCGGAAGTCCTTCGGCCGCTTGGAGGCGAGGAACGACGTCGCACCCCTCATCGACCGAGCCCACCCTGAGCGATCACAGCGAGGGGCAGAGGGCGATGGCAGGTGCTGTCAGGTGCCAGTCCAGCCGGCCAGCTCGGAGCGTCCGGCGGCTCAAGTCACAGCAAAACCACACCAAACGATGGGAACCCGGCTGGTCGGGAGGAACGTCCTCCCCTCGGGAGCGATCCGCACACAAGCGATCAGCTGAGGGGGAGGTGGGGAGCGTGTCGTTGCGACGCACCTGGCATCGGTGGGCGCTCGGGCTGTGGGCGCTGGTGTGGCTGCTCGTGTACATGCCGGGCGGCGGCTACTCGTGGCACTACTTCGCCCACGGCAGTGCGCTGCTGTTCGACGGTTCCGGCGCGAGCCCGGCGGGCGGCCTGCACCTCTACGCGAACTATCCGAGCCTCCAGATAGGTCCGGTCGCCTTCGCCGGCGCCCAGGTACTGCGCTCGATCGGGCCGGGCAACGGGATGGTGGCGGGCCAGCTGGCGATGACAGCCGCCGGCCTGCTGGTGCTGCACACCCTGGAGCGCTGCGCGGTGCTCGCGCGGCCGGGCCTGCTGCGACGACCGGCGGCCCTGCGGCGGACCGTGCTCCTGGGCGGGGGTGTGTTCCTCGTCGTGTGGGAGTCGCTGTCCGTGCACTACGGCCACCTCGACGACGTGCTGGCGCTGCTTTTCGCGGTGCTCGCGGTCCGGGCCCTGATCGCGGACAGTCCGGCGCTGGCGGGTCTCTGCCTGGGCCTGGCCGCCGACTCCAAGCCCTGGGCACTGGCCTTCCTGCCGCTGGTCCTGGCCGCGCCCCGGATCCGGCGGCGGCACGTCGCCGTCTACGCGGCCGCCACCGTCCTGCTCGCCTGGCTGCCCTTCGTGATCGCCGACCCGGGCACGCTCACCGCCGCGCAGTACACCATCGTCAACGAGCCCTCCTCCGCCCTGCGCGCGCTCGGCGTCGCCACCGCCGGGACGCCCTCGTGGGACCGCATGGCGCAGCTCGGTCTGGGCTGCGTCCTGGGCGTGCTCGCGGTCGTGCGACGCCGCTGGCAGGCGGTGCTGCTGCTGGGGGTCGGCGCCCGGATCGTGCTGGACCCGGGCGTCTACGACTACTACAGCGCCGGCCTGCTCCTCGGCGCTCTGTGCTGGGAGCTCCTGGGCCTGCAGCGCCCCGTCCCGGTGTGGTCTCCGGCCGCCTTCACGGGCCTGCATCTGGCGCCGGGTGTCATCGGCGACGCGTCCCTGCTCGGGACCCTGCGGCTGTGGACCGTGGTGCTGCTCACGGCCGGCGTACTGCTCCTCCCGCAGCGCTGGTGCGCGGAGGAGGAACTGCCAGGGTCCGCTGCCGACGCGATCGCCGATCCGGCAATGGTCTCCGGTGACGTCCATCGGCTCCCGAAGCGGTTCGAGATGGTGTCGGCCGAGCGTTCCGACTAGTGGACCTTGCCTGGGCCAAGGCCCAAACACTCCTCCTGGCTATTTCTCGCTGCGGATGCCGACGCGTTCGCGCCATTGGGCGGGCGAGGACGTCGGGGTGGCGGGCCTGGTGTCGCGCCGGCGCAGGCAGGCGGGCAGGGCCGGGTCCGAGGGGTCACCGGCGCCTGCTCCTGGCGCATCCGCCGCCACCGCGACTGACCGGCCCGGGGGAGCAGCGGGGCGGTCGAAGCCATTGACGCCGGCTTCGACCGCCCACGAGAGTCCGCTGACATGCCCGCGCTGCCACAGGCGGCGCGGTTCTCGGCACACCCCGGCACACACTGAGCCCGTCGGCCGGGTCGGCCGGCCGGGCGCTGTGCGGTCTGTCAGCCCATGTCCGTCAGGAGGGCGTTCAGTTCCTTCTCCTGCTGCGCAGGCGACATCGGCGGGTTCGAGTGATCGATGCCGAACGTCTTGAGCACCTTGTCCATCTGGGCGTCGATGGAGGTCCAGCCGGTTCCGTCCAGCGGCTGCAGCGATGCCTGGTCGGCATCCCACAGGTCACGCAGCGACTGGGCTGCCCCATGGGCTCCGGCCGCGTCCCCCGAGCGTGCGTCCTTGAGCGAGGTCGATGCGAGCTTCTTCAGCGCGTCGACCTTCGCGGGCGGGAACTTCTTCACCGCCTGGCCGGGGGCCATCTGGACGGCGGTGGTGTTGTCGGTCTCCGGCGCCGGGCCGACGTGCGGCTGGCCGTGGGCCCAGACCAGCAGGCCCGCGGTGGCGACGGCCAGCAGTCCGAAGCCGGCAAGCGCGGTGCGCTCCTTGCGCGGGTTGCTGGTGGCCGGTGCGGCGTGGGTCGCCTCGTGAGTCTCGGTCACGTCCGAGCGTGTCACCGTCAGGTAGACCACCGTCGCCAGGATCAGGCCGAGGAAGATCAGGCTGGTGGTGAACGTGCCCAGCGCGAGACCGGTCGGGTCGCCCGGGTTCTGGGCGACCTTGGGGGAGGCGAGCCAGTCGCCGATGTTCGCGCCCAGCGGGCGGGTCAGGATGTAGGCGAGCCAGAAGGACAGCACCGGGTTCGCGCCGAACCTCCACAGCGCCGTGATCGCCGCGATGAGGCCGAGCGGCAGCAGGACCGAGACGCCCGGGCTCCAGCCGGTGAGCTCCAGGGTCCAGTCGCCGGTCGCGGTGCCGAGCGCGAAGGTGACCAGGACGGTCAGCCAGTAGAACGACTCCCGCGGGAGCGTGGTGACCGAGTGGATCGACAGCGTGCGCTCACGCGCCCACCACACGCCGAAGACCACCGCGAGCAGCACCGAGAAGACCGCGGAACTGATCCACAGCGGCACGTTCAGCTGGTCGGTCAGGATGTCCGTGTACAAGGTGCCCGTGACGCTGACAACGACCACGGTCAGCCAGTAGGGGAACGGAACGTACCGCTTCAGCCGCAACTGGACGGCCAGGACCACTACGAAAACCGCGGTGAAGATCCAGGCCGTGTTCACCAGGCCGACGCCCAGCTTCATGTTGATCCAGTCGGCGAAGCTCTCGCCGACGGTCGTGCACAGGATCTTGATCACCCAGAACCAGATGGTGACCTCGGGGACCTTGTTGAGCATGAGCCGCCCGCTGCGCGTGCGTGCTTCCGTTGTGGTTGTCATGCAGGGAGGTTTACTCGGGAAACCTGCACGCAACCTGACTACGTGGCCGCACGCGCGGCCGGGAGCGTCACCTCGACGTGACCGCGGCCGTCCGCGATCGCGCGGACCTCCACACCGGCCGAAGCGGCGATGCGCCGGACCACCGGCAGCCCCAGCCCGTACCCGCCGCCGCCGGTCACGCCCGCTTCAAAGACCCGATCGACCTCCGCGGGATCGAACCCGGGGCCGTCGTCCAGGACGTCGACCACGATTGCCTCACCCTGTATGCGCGCGGTGATCCACACGCGCGACCGCGCATGCCGCAGGCTGTTCTCCAGCAGGGGCGACAGCAGCGACACGGCGACGTTGGCCGCCACGGCGACCTCGGCCTTCGCGGGAAAGGCGACCTCGACCGCGCGGCCGGCGATCGCCTGCCGTGCGGCGGAGCGCAGATCGCACCGGGTCCCAGCGTCTGTCCGTGCGCGCGCGGCGCGGAGAATCGTCGTGATCGCCGCATCGAGGCGGTCGACCTCGCTCAGCACCGCCTCCGGCGGCACCGGCTCGCCGGACAGCTGCGCCAGCTGCGCCTCGCCCCGCAGGACCGTGAGCGGTGTCCGCAGCTCGTGGGCGATCTCATCGGTGAGCCGACGCTCGTCCGCCAGCGCGTTGTCGACGCGCTCCAGGAGGTGGTCCAGGGTCCGCCCCAGTTCCCCGAACTCGTCGTGGGGGACTCCGAGGTTGAACCGGTGCCCGGGTTCGTGATGGCCCCAGTCGTCGGCGAGGGCGGCCATCTCGTGCACGACCCGCAGCGCGCGGCGCACCACGAGGTGCGCGACACCACCGGCGAGGAGGATCGTGAGGCCGCCCAGTATCAGCGACAAGGTCAGGCTGCGCTGCTCGGATGTCTCGTAGGGCGTGAGGTCCACCCGGACGATCACCATGACGTGGTGGCCGTCGATCGGGAGCTGGCGCGCGTACAGGAGGTAGTTGCCGACGGCGGCGGTCTGCGATCGCCGTGAGCCTGCCAGCGCCTCGACGCGCTCGACCACGCTTGGCGGCACGTTCCCGTCGATCAGGCGGCCGTCGGCATACACCCAGGCGACCTCGTCGAGCGCCTCGCTGCTGTTCTCCGTCAGTACGACACGGCCGCCCTCGACGGTGACGTTCGCCGCTACCGCCTCGGCGCGGGTGCGCGCCAGATCGCGCGCGTCGGCGTCTGTCACCCCGCTCAGCAGCACGTGCGAGACCACGACCAGGATCGCGACCACGGCGGTGGCGATCAGCACAGTGAGCGCGACGACCCTCCCGCGGAATCCCGTCACTGCCACCGGTAGCCCACTCCGCGGACGGTCGCCAGACGCTCGGCCACACCCAGCGGACCGAGCTTGGCCCGCAGCCGGCGCACGTAGGAGTCGAGGGTGTTGTCGCTGACCTGCGCCCCGTGCGGCCAGCCGGCAGCGGTGAGGGCGTGGCGGCGTACCGCGTCGCCCTGCGAGGCGATCAGGCGGCCCAGCAGCCGGAACTCGGTCGGGGTCAGGCTCATGCTTACCGAATCGTAGGTCACCACGTGCTTCGCCGGATCGAGGACGACCTCGCGCGGTGCGGGCGCCACGGTGGCCCGGCGCAGCAGCGCTCGGACGCGGACCAGCAGTTCCGGGATGTCGAAGGGTTTGGTCATGTAGTCGTCGGCGCCGGCCTCGAAGCCGCCCACCTTGTGATGCAGGCCGTCCAAGGCGGTGAGCATCAACACCGGCGCGTCGACGCCGCGAGCCCGGAGGGCCAGGCAGACGTCGCGGCCGTCGGCGTCCGGGAGCCCGAGATCCAGGACGACCAGATGCGGCGCCCGCGCGAGCTGCCGCAGCAGGCTGTCGGCCGTGGCGGCGACGGAGACGGTGTGGCCGTCGTGCTCCAGGGCGCGCTTGAGGACGCCGCGGACGGCCGAGTCGTCTTCGCACACCATGATGAACGCCACGTGCTGACCCTAAATACTCCCGTCCCAGTTCTCCATCTTCCCTGGTCAGCGGCCTGACGGGCTGGAGCAGGCCGCTGGTGACGCACGCCCCGGGCCCTGCCATGAAGCCGCGACAGTCGGGCGCGACCGGCCGAACCGCAGCAGCGGGGGTTCGCGGGAGGACCACAATGGGTCGCATGGACTCTGTGCAGGAGTACATCGACGCCATCGCGCCAGATCACCGCTCGCTCTTCGACCGGGTGAGCGGGCTGATCCTGGAGGAATTCCCGCAGGCGAGCGTGGCACTGTCGTACGGAATGCCTACCTACCAGGTCGAAAAGCGCAGGCTGTACGTCGGTGTCTGGCAGCACGGCGTCTCGATCTACGGGTGGGGAACAGACCGCGATGGTGGCTTCAGCTCCCGTCATCCCGCGCTCATCAGCGGAAAGGCCACCATTCGGCTACGGTCCACGGACATGGCGGCCGTCACCGACGATGAACTGCACGCTCTCGTCCGTGCCTCGCTGAAGCCCTGACCGGGGTCCCGGCCATGCACGCAGGCACAGCCAGGCGGCCCCTGGATTGCCACGGCCGGCGCGTCGCCCAGCAGCAGGGGGCGCGGCTGGGCGACGAAGGAGCCGAGGGCGCCGCTGGCGTTGACGTATGTCGTGACGAGCGAGCCGACCAGGGCCGCGGGCACGACCGTGGTCAGCGCCCGGCCGAGCAACGGCGTGGACTGGGCGAGCCGGACCAGGATTCCCGTCGCGCAGGGCAGCACCACGCCGACGAAGGCGAAGCCACCGCCCGTGGTGTGGACGCTTGCGGCAAACGAGTCGGCGTAGCCGCCGCTGAGCAGCGGTGCCAGGAGTTGGATCACCAGCGGTGCAGTAATCGGGCTGAGAAGGGTGGAGGCGAGCACCAGGCCCACCATGGTGGGCTGGTCGCCATTGCCCTTGCTCGTCCACACGGTGGCACCTGCCGCGACCGTCATCGCCACGATCAGGATCATCGCCGTGCCCAGGCCACTGCCGCCGTCCGAATCGGGCGCAGGCCGCGCAGCCCGGAGCCGACCTCAAGACCATCGCCGCGGCCGGCCGCAAGGTTGCGCTGGCGACCATGCAGAGCGGCGAGCCGTGGAGCAGGGGCGCCGCCGAGGATTCCCTCACCGACACCGACCAGGACGTCATCGACTACCTCACCACCCGCCGGGTCCAGGCCACCCACCAGGACGACCGCTACCGCGTGCAGACTCTCGCCAAGGAAAGCTCCCTGGCCTCGGTCCGCAACGCCGCCGAGGAAGCGCTCAAGGGCAGCGACGACCAGGTGTCGGCGTTCCTGGCCACCGGGCAGTACGAGGCCGGGGCGCAGGACTTCCGGGTGAACATCGCCCAGATCATCGACGTCGGCGGACCGATCGTGAAAGAGGCCGGCCGCGCCGCTCTGGACTCCGACGACCCGCAGAAGTTCCGCCAGTTCCTGACCACCGGGCAGTACGAGGCGCGGACCCAGGACGAGCGTGTCCGCTCGGCCCAGCTGATCGACAGCGGCGGCCCGCAGGTGAAGTCCGCAGCCCGGATCGCGTTGGAGGGCCCCGACGACCTGCTGGATGAGTTCATCCAGGTCGGGCAGTACAAGGCCCAGCGTCAGGACTCCCTGGGTGCCACCCACACCGCGCAGATCGCCCAGCTGATCGCGGACGCCGCCGGTGTTGCGGCCACCGCCCAGCAGAACGCCGCCCAGGCCCACAGGGCCGCCGCCATCGCGGCCAGGGCTCAGGACCAGGCTGCCGACTGGGCGAAGAAGGCCGATGCGTCGGCCAAGCAGGCCAAGGGCTACGCGGACCAGGCGGCCAAGTCTGCCAAGGACGCCCAGGCCTCCGCCGACCAGGCGGCCGCCTCCGCACACACCGCCGCCAAGGCCGCCGCCTCCGCCAACCAGTCCGCCAACGCCGCGGCCGTCTCCGCCGTTGATGCTGCCGGCTCCGCCCAGTGGGCGCAGGCATCCGCCGCTGACGCCTACAGTGCCGGAGAGCGCGCCCGGGCCTCCGAACTCGCGGCCGGCAAGGACTCCAAGGCCGCCGACCAGGCCTTCAAGGACGCGTTCCAGGCGGCCGTGGAGAAGAAGGAGGCCGAACGCAAGGCCGCCGAGAAGGACACCGGGAGCCAGGCCGAAGCCCGCTACCGCTGTGGCGTCCTGGGCTGTGACGCCGTCGAACGTCCGGCGCGCTGGTGCCAGCACAACGAGACCTTCTGCACGATCCTCTCCCAGGCTCCTGCCGCCAACGCGGCGATGGAGCAGCTGTGGAACGTTGAGAAGGACCTCCTCGGCCTCGGTCAACTCGACGCCTGCAAGGGCGGCGACCCCGCCGCCTGCCTCCAGCTCGGCGAAGACCTCCTGCTCAGCTCGAAATTCAAGCTCCTCGAACGAGGCATGGAAGCGCTGGAAGACCTGCGCGCCGCTCGCTATGCGAAGGGGTGCACCCAGTGCTTCCCAGCAGGCACCAAAGTCCTCATGGTCAACAGCCACACCAAGGGCATCGAGACCATCCACTCGGGCGACAGCGTCCTGGCCACTGACCCAATCACCGGCCGCACCGTACCCCGCAAGGTCAGCCACCTCATCATTACCGACGGCGACAAACACTTCGACGAACTCACCATCACAACCCCCGACGGCCCCCAGAAACTCACCGCGACCTACGACGACCTCCACACCTACTACGTGCTGGCAGGCGCCACGCCCGTACTGGTACACAATGCGAGTGCGTGTTCGGTCAAGGACGTCTGGCATCCGGGTAGCTTCAAAACTTCGGAATCGAGCTTCGAATGGCACTACGTCCAGAGGCATGGAGTCCGGGCAGGGGTGACGCGCGATCAATACTTGCAGGATGCCAAAGATTGGGTCGAGCGCCTGGCGCAACCGGGGGGAAGGCTGGCTTGAACGCGAAGAGAGTGCCGGTCGGCGACGACGGCGAGTTCGGCGTGAAGTACGTCGACCCCAAGACCGGTCAGGGCGGTATTCTCGGACCCGACGGAAGGGTTATATCCTTCTGGTACACAAATGAAGACGACGGATAGCAAGGTGATTCGGATGACGCTGACTTTCATGGATTCCTACACTATTTGGTGTCGTCATCCATTTCCGTCGAGTGGATCGACTCAGGCCTTGAAGATGACTTACGCCGATCTGGCGGAGGCAGACGAATACGTCACGACGATCATCAGATTCGTCGAGGACGGTGTCTTCAAACCGGCGCGGGTCGACCTTCTCGCGATGCTCGAGGAGTTGATGCAGCGAATTGATCAGCTCACTGAAACGGCATCGGAGAAAGACCAAGCCGTCGTCCGTTCGCAACACGCATACGCGGCACTGCTTGACCTCGTCTATAGGCAGTTCCTTGCGGAGGGGTGCCTGAATGGGTAGCCGAGTCATTTGTCGCGGAACCAGTCGATTTGGCTACGGGATTATGGGATCGGGCTGAACCTTATAGGGCCCACTGGGATTTTCTCTCGGCGGGCCCTGGGGTGTGTATCACACTTTCGGGCAGGGGTGAGCACGGCGGACACGGTCGTCATGGCGGTCTTCGCCGCCTGCGGCGGTTGCGTGATGGCGCTCGCCGGACTCACCGGCCTGCGCCGGACCCGCAGGATCGAACGCACCGGTGTGAAAGCCTGGGCACTGGTCAAGCGCAACCCCCAGGCGCGTGGCGACGAGCCCTCGTCGCCGCGCCCGCTGCTCCAGTTCAGCACGGAGACCGGCCAAGTGGTGGAGATCGGCAGCCCCGTACCGGCGACACGACGGCGGCCACTGCACGACGGCGACACACTGCTGATCACCTACGACCCGGCCGACCCCGGCACCGTCGTCGTCCACAGCGGCGAACGCCTTCTGCTGGACTACGGGTTCGTCGCCGCCGGAACGCTCGTGCTCCTGCTCGCCGTGGTGCTGGTCGACCTCGCGGCGCCGTAGCCCGGACATGGTCGCCGACGAGTTCCGCCCCGGCCCGGCGAGCGGCCCGGTGCGGTCGGCGACGTCCGTACCGCCGTCTGCCGGTCGATGGGCGGCCGGCGGCGGCTCAGCCGGGCGGGAACTCGGTCCGCCGCTCGACGCGCCGCGACCCCGCTCCCGGCCGCCGCGGGCACGCTCAGCACGGCGGTCAGACCCCCGCCTGCCGTGCCGTCCCACCGCAGTTCGCCACCGATCAGTGGCACGAGATCTGCGCATAGGCACGGCACCAGGCCGGTAACAGGAACCGGAGCACCGACCGCCTCCCTCGCCTCGACGTCGGGGCGCCGTGATCGGCCTGCCGGATCTCGGCCCTGCCGTCGGCCGTCCTCACGGCCACGGCGGGGGGCTCGCCGTCGGGACTGCGCCGCAGCGCGTGGGCCGCCAGGTCCGTCACCACCCTGGTGAGCACCGTGGCGTCCGCGATCACGTCCGGGAGATCCTCGGCCATCTCCGGTGTCAGGGTGTGACCACCCGGCCCGAGGTCGCCGAGCGCGACGGCCATGACCTCGTCCATGTCGACCGGTCGCAGATGCACGTCCAGGGCTCCGGCGGGCACGCGGCTCAGGTCCAGACTGCGACCAGTTGGGCGCGAGTGCCGTGAAGGCGGCCCGCGGGAGAGGAAGGTAGAGCAGGTCCGGGACCTGCTCTGGTCGTACGCTGCTGATGCCGTCGGCCCCACCGCGAGGGCGTGATGCACGTGCCGGTCGAACGCTGCGAGAACCTCCCCAGCCATGGCTGCTCTGGGTATCCGCCACTGCCCTGTCAGGAGAGCCCGGACGCCCTGAGGACCGCCTGTGCGGTCTCGTCGTCGATTCGGTGACCGAGTCGCTCCAGGACGTCTGCGCCGTGGCGCAGAGTGCCGCGCTCGGCGGAACGGCGTACGCCCGCGTCGAGTTCGTGCCAGATCAATGGGTTGGCGGCAAGGACACGGGGGTCGAGTTCCAGGCGGTGGCCGTGGACGTCCCGCATGACCAGGTGGGAGGAGACGCCGTCGTACTGCCATACGGTCGTCAGCGCGTCCGTGTGGACGATGCGCCGGCGCCAGGGGGTGCGTACCGCCAGCCAGCCGCGACCCGCACTCACGCGCTGCGGCAGCAGTACCACGCATACAGCGGCCGACAGAGAGGACCAGAGCAGGGCACGGAGCGGCGTCAGGCTTCCCGCGTTCCAGTCGACCAGGAGGCTCATGGTGCAGAAGGCCAGGGCGCAGCCCACCGCGAACCGAGCGCCGCCGCGCCAGTGGCGGTCGCCGGCCGGGGCCTCCGGTCTGCTCCGTCGCATGGGGCTGACGCTAAGCGCCTCTGTGCGGTCCGGCGACTGCCGCTGACGGAGTCCTAACGCGTCGCGACCGATCCTGACGGGATCCTTACGCGTTCTCGCCTCGGCCTCCGAGAATCGGGAGGGTGAGAATTGGACACTTCCCGGGCACTGTCATCTCCTTCTTGCGGGTGCGCCGCCAGACGCTGAGCCGATGGTGTGACACCGGGCTGCCGGCCGCGTAGTGGACGTATTCGCGGACCAGGCGGAAGCCGGCGTTCCAGGCCAGGAGGCGGCCGGCGCGGTTGTGGACCGAGGAGTTCCAGCTCGGGGTGTGGTCGCGGGAGGTGATGTCCGCTCACAGGGCGGTGACGCAGGCCAGGGCGAGGCGGTGGTGTCGGCGGTCGGGGACCGTGTACACCGCCACGTCCTCGTAGCCGGTGCCTCGGACGTACGTGCAGGCCACCGCCAGGATGCGGCCGGTGCGGCCCACCGCGGCCCAGGTATGGCCGGAGGCGGAGAGGACAGTGGAGACGTACGCCGTCTACGAGCGCGACGACCGCAGGATCCGCGCGCTGCTCGCGGCCGGCAGGGAACGCGAGGCAGTCGAGTTCTGCATGGGCTGGGAGCCCGGCACGTCCAACGCGCCCACTTCGAGGCGTGGATGGCCGCTCTGGACCAGGTGGCGGGCATCAACCGCGCCCACTTCACGTCCTCCGTCGGCGCGGGCCGCTCGGCGGTGAACGGCTTGCTTCCGTGGGTGGACGGGCTGTTGTGCGCGGCGATGCTCCTGGGTGTGCCGGGGCTGCGTCCGCGGCCGGCCGAGTTCCGCTAGACGTCCGCCAGCCGCGCTTCCTCCAGGTCCAGCGACCGCTGCAGCCGGCGGCGCGTGGTGTCGCTGATGGCGTGTGCGTCGTAGAGGCGCTGGAGTTCGGTGGTCTCCACGGTGATGAGATCACGGCGCAGCTGGCGGTAGGCCCGGTCGGCGGACTCCGCCGGAGTTCCGTCGGTCGCGCGCTCGGCGAGTCGGTCACGGGCGTCGTCGAGGCGGGCGGTCAGTCCGCGCCGGAGCCTGTCGAGCACGACGTCCGGCACGACTTCCAGTTCCGCGAGTTCCTCCAGGCGGGCCAGCCCGGCGTGGGCGAGGTGGGAGCGGGCCTGGGCCTCCTCGCGTGCCGTGTGCGCGGGTTCCAGGGCGATGCCGGAGGCGCGGACGACCGGGGCAAGGGTGAAGCCCTGTACGACGAGGGTGACGACCACGACCGAGGTGGTGAGGACCAGGACGAGCGGGCGGTCGGTGAGCGGAGTGCCGTTCTTCGCGATCTCGGGGATGGACAGGGCGGCGGCCAGCGGCATCACACCGCGTGTCCCCGCCCAGGTCAGGACCATCGGCAGGCGCCAGTTCAGGCGGCCGATCCCGCCTCTGCGCTGCACGACCGCCGAAAGGGGCGCCAGCCACAGCAGCCGTACGGCGACGAGCGTGGCGGCGACGGCGAGGGCGTACAGCGGCCAGGACCGGTCGCCGTCGGCCAGCGCCCGCACCTCGCCGGGGAGAGCCAGCCCTATGAGGCTGAAGACCACGCTCTCCAGGAGGAACACGACCGTGCCGTACACGGCGTGCAGCTGGAGTCGTATGCGGGCGTTGGTCAGCCGGTCGCCGCGACCGCCGAGCACCACCCCGGCGACCACGCAGGACGTCACTCCGGAGGTGTGGGCGACCTCGGCAAGCAAGTAGGCGGCGTAGGGGGTGACCAGGGCGATCACCGTCTCCAGTACCGGGTCCTCGGTGCGGCGCCGGATCAGCGTGATCACCCCGGCCACGGCCGCGCCGATCACTGTGCCGCCGCCCGCGAGCAGCACGAACTCACCGCCCGCCGCCCCCCAGTTCGCGGCGGCCGAGGCGATGGCGATGCCGGCGGCCACCCGGACCAGCACCAGGGAGGTCGCGTCGTTGAACAGGCTCTCCGCCTGGACGAGGACCTGGACCCGGGGCGGGAGGGCGAGCCTGCGGCCGAGGGCGGTCACCGCCACCGGGTCGGGGCTGGCCAGCACCGCGCCCAGCACGAACGCCATCTGCCAGGACAGCGGGGTGAGCCAGGCGGCCACCGCGGCCACAGCGGCGGCGGAGGCCAGCACCAACCCTATGGCGAGGATCCCGACCGGTTTCCACACCGCGCGCAGCTCCCGCCAGGGCATGTCCTCGGCGCTCGCGTACAGCAGGGGCGGGAGGACGACGAGGCCGATGATCTGTGGGCTGATCTGGATCTGGGGGGTGCCCGGCAGCAGGGCGACGCCGAGACCGGCGACCACGAGGAGGGAGGGGGCGGGGATGCGCCAGCGGCGCGCGAAGGTGGCGACCATGGTGGCGAGGACCACGAGGGCGAGAACCGTACCGACGCTGCGCATGCCGTCCCCCGGGGATGCGGAAGGGGATTGCGGAAGCCGCTCCGGCTCCCGGCCGACCAGACTTCCCGGCACACCTGCCCTCACCCTATCGGGCCAGGCCCCCATCAAGACAGTGTCAATGTCTCCGGGAGCGCCGCCAAGGAATCGCCAACGACCACGCCGATCGCCTCGCGAAGCGGCTTCCTTGAGAGCGGGAACCCTTCTTCACCGAGGGAGTCGCATCAGTGAGCGGAGTGCGTCGGCGGCGATGAGTGACGTACGGCCTGGACGGCTGAAGGTCTACCTGGGTGCGGCCCCGGGAGTGGGCAAGACCTACCGGATGCTCGATGAGGGGCAGCGCCGTGCCGCGCGCGGGGCGGATGTGGTGATCGGGTTCGCGGAGTGCCACGGACGCCCGCGCACGGAGGCGATGCTCGACGGCCTGGAGACCGTTGCGCGCGCGGCCTGCGCCTACCGTGGCGGACGCTTCGAGGAGATGGACCTGGGCGCGGTCCTCGCCCGCCGGCCGCACGTGGCGATCGTCGACGAGATCGCCCACACCAACGTCCCCGGCGACGGCCGCAACCCCAAGCGCTGGCAGGACATCGAGGCCCTGCTCGACGCCGGTATCGACGTGATCACCGCGCTGAACGTCCAGCACCTGGAGTCCCTCAACGACGTGGTCGAGAAGATCACCGGGGTGCCGCAGCACGAGACGGTGCCCGACGAGGTGGTGCGACGCGCCTGGCAGATCGAGCTGGTGGACATGCCGCCCGAGGGGCTGCGCCGGCGCATGGCGCACGGGAACATCCACGCCCCCGAGAAGATCGACGCCGCACTCGCCAACTACTTCCGGCCCGGCAATCTCACCGCCCTTCGGCAGCTGGCGCTGCTGTGGACGGCCGACCGGGTCGCCGAGGCGCTCCAGGAGTACCGCTCGCGGCACGGCATCGGCGGGGTGTGGGAGACCCGGGAGCGGGTGGTGGTCGCGCTGACCGGCGGCCCGGAGGGCGACACGCTGGTACGGCGGGCCGCCCGCATCGCCGACCGGTCCGCCGGCGGCGATC